>NZ_JAVACL010000009.1:0-196999 GCF_032658145.1 Streptomyces sp. MK7 | reverse complement strand
CGGGCCGCGGCAACACTGCCGCGTGGGGGGCGAGCCCTTACAGGTGAGACCTGAAGGTAAAAGTGACGTTGCAGAGACTATGCCTTCAAGTTTCGAAGTCAATAGATCAGTCTCGTCTGAGATTCAGGACACGTGACGCCCACCTCATGTTCACTTCTTGAACATGAGGGTTGATTGACCTTGGAAGAGCTGCCTACCGCAGGCGCTGCGAGATGACCTTCGACACGCCGTCGCCCTGCATGGAGACGCCGTACAGCGCGTCGGCGACCTCCATGGTGCGCTTCTGGTGCGTGATCACGATCAGCTGCGAGGCCTCCTGCAGCTCCTGCATGATCCGGATCAGCCGCTGGAGGTTGGTGTCGTCCAGGGCCGCCTCGACCTCGTCCATGACATAGAAGGGGCTGGGGCGCGCCTTGAAGATCGACACCAGCAGCGCCACGGCGGTCAGCGACCGCTCGCCGCCGGAGAGCAGGGACAGGCGCTTGACCTTCTTGCCGGGCGGGCGCGCCTCGACGTCGACGCCCGTGGTGAGCATGTTCTCCGGGTCGGTCAGGACGAGACGCCCCTCACCGCCCGGGAACAGCCGGCTGAAGACGCCCTCGAACTCGCGTGCGGTGTCCCGGTAGGCCTCGGTGAAGACCTGCTCGACCCGCTCGTCGACCTCCTTGACGACCTGGAGCAGGTCGGCGCGGGTCTTCTTCAGGTCCGCCAGCTGCTCGCTGAGGAACTGGTGGCGCTCCTCCAGCGCCGCGAACTCCTCCAGGGCCAGCGGGTTGACCTTGCCGAGCTGCTGGTAGGCGCGCTCGGCGGCCTTGAGCCGCTTCTCCTGCTCGGCGCGGTGATACGGCCGGGGCTGGTTGCGGGGGTGCTCGGGGTCGTCCGGCAGCTGCTCCCCCTCCGCCGGAGGGGACGGCGGGACCAGCTGGTGCGGCCCGTACTCCGCCACCAGCGCCGCCGGCTCGACACCGAGTTCCTCCAGCGCCCTGGTCTCCAGCTGCTCGATCCGCAGCCGTTTCTCGGCTCCGAGGACCTCGCCCCGGTGGACGGAGTCGGTCAGCTTGTCGAGCTCGCTCTTCAGCTCGCGCCCCTCGGTGCGGGCGGCCGCCAGCTCCTGCTCGCGGCGGGCCTTGGTGGCCTCGGCGGCGGCCCGTTCCCGTTCGGCGCGGGCCAGGGAGACCTCGATGTGCGCCAGCAGCTGCCGGGCTCCGGAGGCGACGGCCTCGGCGACGGACGCCTCGTGGCGCAGCCGGGCCCGCCGCTGCTCGGCACGCGCGCGTGCCTCGCGTTCGGCGCGGGCGGCCCGGTCCAGGGAGTCGGCCCTGCCGGCCAGCGCCTTGACGCGTTCCTCGTGCGTACGCGCCTGGAGACGGGCCTCCATCTCGGTCTGGCGGGCGTTGGCGCCGTCGGCGGCGAGCCGGTCCCGTACGGAGGTGTCGGGCTCTTCCTCGATCGGCATCTCCTCGGCGACGGCGAGCCGTTCGGCGAGTTCCTCGACCTCCGCGAGGGCCGCGTCGAGGGCGTCCTGGGCGCGGGCCGCGGCGGCCGTGGACCGCTCGGCCTCTCCGGCGGCGCCGCGCGCCTGCCCGGCGAGCCGCCCGAGCTGCTGTGCGACCGCCGACTTCTCCCGGTCGGCGGCCCGGCGCCGCTCCCCCAGCTCCTCGACGAGCGCGGCGCACTCCCTGCGCCTCTCGCCGGCCCGCTGCTGGGCAGCGGTCAGCTCCTCACAGCGGACGGCGAGTTCCGCCAGCTCGGCGGCGGCCTCGTCCACGGAGGCCTGCACCTCCAGCAGGCTGGGCGCGCCGGCGGAGCCGCCCTGCGCGAAGTGGGCTCCGAGCAGGTCGCCCTCGGCGGTGACGGCGGTCAGGTGGGGGTGGGCGGCGACCAGGTCCTCGGCGTCCTCCAGGGTGCCGACCACGACGATGCCGCGCAGCAGCCGCCGTACGGCGGGCATCAGCTCGGCGGGACCGCTGACGAGGTCGGCCGCGAGGGGTGGCCCGCCGGGGAGCGGCTGCGGCGCTACGGCGTCCTCGGCCGCGCCGCTGAGCAGCAGGGCCGCGCGGCCCGCGTCCTGTTTGCGCAGCAGGCGGATGGCGTCGGCCGCGGCCGACGGGGAGGTGACCGCGAGGGCGTCCGCGGCGGTGCCGAAGGCGGTGGCCAGGGAGGTCTCGTGGCCGGGGGCGACGGTCAGGAGTTCGGCCGCCGGGCCCAGCAGTCCGGTGAGGCGGTCCCCGGCGTCGAGCAGCGCGCCGGTTCCGTCCTTGCGGCGCAGGCCGAGGGCGAGGGCGTCGTGCCGGGCCTGGGTCGCCGCCCGCTTGCGTTCGGTGGCGGTGGCGGCCTCGCGGGCGGCGGTGAGGACGGCCTCGGCCTCGGCCAGTTCCGTCTTGGCCGCCTCGTGCCGTTCGGCGAGTTCGTGGTCGCCCGCGTCCAGGCCGTCGACCTCGGCCTTCAGGGCCTCGTACTCCTCCTGGGCGGCCGCGGCCCGCTCCCGCGCCTCGTCCCTGGCGGTGGCCAGGCGGTCGATCTCGGCCTGTGCGGAGGCGGCGCGGGAGCGGGCCGCGTTCACCTGGCCACGCAGCCGGGCCAGGCCCTCGCGGCGGTCGGCGATCGCGCGGGCGGCGTCCTTCAGACGGCGCTCCTCGACGGCGAGTTCGCGCTCCAGGTCGGCGCGGTGGGCCACGGTGTCGTCGAGCGCCCGCTGGGCGGCTTCCAGGGCCGCCTCAAGTTCGGCCTCCTGCTCACGGACGCGGGCCGCCTCACGCTCCAGGTCCTCGGGGTCGCGTCCGCGTCGCTCCTCGGGGGGTGCGGAGGTCGCGCTCTTCACCCGGGCGTCGGCGAGCGAGACGGTGCCGCGGACGCGTTCGGCCAGCTGGGAGAGGTCGTACCAGGTCTGCTGGGTGTGCTTCAGGCGCGGGGTGAGCCGGCGTACCTCGTCCTCCAGCAGGGCCTCACGCTGGAGGGCCTTCTTCAGCTCCCGTTCGGCGGCCTCCTTGCGTTCCTTCAGGGCCGCCTCGTCGGCGACCTCCGCCTTGAGAGCCTCGCGCAGGCGTACGAGATCGTCGGCGAGCAGGCGCAGGCGGGCGTCGCGGAGGTCCGCCTGGATGACGGCGGCCCGCCGGGCGACGGCCGCCTGCCGGCCGAGCGGCTTGAGCTGGCGGCGCAGTTCGTCGGTGAGGTCCTGGACGCGGGCGAGGTTGGCCTGCATCGCGTCCAGTTTCCTGAGCGCCTTCTCCTTGCGCTTGCGGTGTTTGAGGACGCCGGCGGCCTCCTCGATGAAAGCGCGGCGGCCCATGGGGTCGGCGTGCAGGACGGAGTCGAGCTGGCCCTGGCCGACGATGACGTGCATCTCGCGGCCGATGCCGGAGTCGGACAGCAGGTCCTGGATGTCGAGCAGGCGGCAGGTGTCGCCGTTGATCTGGTACTCGCTGCCGCCGTTGCGGAACATGATCCGCGTGATGGTGACCTCGGAGTACTCGATGGGCAGCGCGCCGTCGGAGTTGTCGATGGTCAGGGAGACCTCGGCGCGGCCGAGGGGTGGACGGCCGGTGGTGCCGGCGAAGATGACGTCCTCCATCTTGCCGCCGCGCAGCGACTTGGCGCCCTGTTCGCCCATGACCCAGCTGAGCGCGTCCACCACGTTGGACTTGCCCGAGCCGTTCGGGCCGACGACGCACGTGATCCCCGGTTCGAACCGGAGCGTGGTCGCCGAGGCGAACGACTTGAACCCGCGGAGGGTCAGGGCCTTGAGGTGCACGCCGTCGGACTCTACCGGGCGCCGTTACCGCACTCCACGAACCCCCGCAACAGCTGCGGTTTCACTGCTGAATATGCAGGGCACACCAGATGTTGAAGAACCTGAAAGGGTGCGCGGGGGCACGAAGGGCCGGGGAAGGACCGGCGCGGGAAGATCGGCGCAAGAAAGAGACGCAAGAAAGAAGGGACGCCGAAGCGTCCCTTGCAACTCTGACAACTGAGCGGTTGATACGGGCAGCCCAACCACTGTGTCGTTGTGCGATGCAGTGATCAGGTGAGCGCAGGCTCCGCCTGGTGTGCGTCGACGCGCTCCATGATCCTGTCGTGAGAAGCGGCAGCCGCCAGCGCGTCGTTCTCCGCCTGGATCCGTACGAGCTCGGATTCCAGGTCCTGCACGCGCTGCTGGAGCCGTCGCATCTCGGCGAGGAGTCGAGGGTCGGAGCCACCGACGTAACCGAGAAGCGCCTTTGCCATGATGGATGGTCCTCCACACTGAGTGACCGACCGAAGCGGTGTGGGTCGTGAGGGATTCGCACCCGCGGTGCTTGGCACTGTTGAGTTGTGCTGCCGTTCATCCATGCCAAACAGCTAAGGTGCGCGGGCTTTCAGCGTCTCACCAAAAAGTTTGACGGTCAACACGATCACGCCCCGTATCGATGGGCGTCCCGGGGGCGCGCGACCGGAAAACGGTGGCGCTGCGTCTCCTGCGGGCCCCTGGGGGCGTGGCGATCATCCTGCCCTGCCGGGCCGGGGAGGACAAGCCGTTCTCGGCAATCACCTGCTTCTTTTCCCCTGGGGCAGGTGCCCGTGGCAGATTTCGCCGTCTTCGTCCGGCGTCGGGACATCGCCGGATCAGCGGACCGCGAAGCCGTCGTAGCCTCCCCGCGGTGTGTCCCAGATCTCGGTCACACCCTCCACGCGCCCGGGCGTGTCGCCACCCTGGAGCCAGTCGAGGAGCTTCTGACACGCCTCCCGGGTGCCCTCCGCGACGACCTGCACACGGCCGTCGTCCAAATTGAGAGCAAAGCCACTCAGGCCGCCGATCTCCAGGGCCCGCGCCCGGGTGAACCAGCGGAAACCAACACCCTGGACGCGCCCGCGCACCCAGGCGACCAGCCGGACATCCTCGCTCATGACTGCAACCTAACCGGGCAATGTCTCTCCAGGCACTTCCGCCCCGCCTGTCATGCGGTACCGTCCCGACCCAATGAATCTCATATGAAACTCACTCGATCGAGTGAGTCTGGTTGACCGCGACGGCTCAGGGCGCGCGTCGACCGCAGGGGACGAGGAAGGCCAGGACATGGGACGCCACCGACGTTCGGACGCCGGCCGCGCCGCCACGGACCGTGCCACGGGGGTCGCTGACACGCACGGCTCGTACGGGAGGGGCCAGGGCACCCGGCACTCGCACGCGGACGACCGCATGGGCATCGCGCCCTACCTGAACCCGGAGCGGTACGCGGACTCCTACGCGCAGACCGCGCCGTACCGGTTCGAGCCGGACGTCGAGCCGGCCCCCCGGACGGACTTCGGCACGGAGTACGGCTCCGGAAGGGACTACGGCTCTGGCAGGGAGTACGGCTCCGGGACGGCGTACGGCTTCGGCGGCCAGTACGACCTCGGTACGGAGTACGGCCTCGGTACGGAGTACGGCCTCGGGACGGAGTACGGCTTCGGCGGGGAGTACGACTTCGCCCGCGCCGCCGGCACCGTGGCCTTCCCGCCCGAGGGCTTCACGGCACCGGCCGCCGAGCCCCGCGAGCCCGGCCACCGCCGGCGCAAGAAGGCCGCGACGCCGGTGCGCACCGGCCTGCTCGGAGTGTCCGCCGCGGTCGCCATCGGCACGGTCGCGGTCGCCACCGGGGCGGTCCCCGGACTGCAGAACTACAAGCTGGGCGGCGGGGGCGGCAGCGCCGACAACGTGCAGGCCGCCGGCACGCCGACGAACAGCGCCTCGGAGCAGGGCGGCACCTCCGGCAGCGTGCTGCCGGGTGACAGACCGGGCGGCTCGGGCACGAGCCGCGGCGCGGACCGGTCGGCCTCGCCGGCGCAGTCCGCGTCGCCCTCCGCCTCCGCCTCGCCGTCGGCGCGCCCCTCGGACTCGGCCACGAAGTCCCCCGCGACGAAGCCGACGACCGCGCCGTCCAGGACGGCCGATCCCAAGAGCCCGAAGACCACCCCGGGCCACCAGGGCGATCCGGGCCGCAAGACCACGCCCGCGCCGCCGAAGGCCCAGCCGCCCGCGGCCTCCGACCAGGCCGCCGCCGAGGCCGAGGTGCTGAGCCTGGTGAACCAGGAGCGGGCGAAGGTGGGCTGCAGCCCGGTCACGGCGAACAGCTCCCTGACCTCCCTGGCCGAGGACTTCAGCAAGGCCATGGCCGACCAGAACTTCTTCGACCACACCGATCCCAGCGGCGCCTCGCCGTGGGACCGGGCGGCCCGGCTCGGCATCACCAACCTCGGCGGCGAGAACATAGCCCGCGGCCAGTCCGACGCGGCGGCCGTCATGGACGCCTGGATGAACAGCCCCGGTCACCGGGCCAACATCCTGAACTGCGACTTCAAGACCCTGGGCGTGGGCGTGCACTTCGGTCCGGGCGGCCCGTGGTGGACGCAGGACTTCGGCTACTGAGACGACGCGGACAGCCGCGGGCCGGCGCCCGGGATCAGCCGCGCGTCACACCGGACAGTGTGCGAGGAACCACTGTGCCTCGCGTGCGGACAGGGTCAGTGACTCCTCGTCCCCGGCGTCGATGACCAGCACCACGGCGCCGGTCGGCCAGTGAGCGGCCAACTGCCGCAGGGTGACCGGCCGGTAGCACGGCACGCAGGGGAAGGCCCGCAGCAGCCGCTCCTCGGAGGTGAACACCATGACCGCCGGGGCGGCGTTCATCCTTTCCACCACCGGCAGCACGAACCGCATGGATCCACCGCGGCCACTGGTGTAGCAGATGGCGCTCACCGCCGGGATCAGCACATCGCACCCGGACAGGGCCTCCAGCGCACCGCGGCTGGGGGCCGTGGCCAGTTCGTGGAGGGCGCCCCTCGCCACGGTCTCGAAAACCTCTGCCGGGATCTCGGTCATGGAGCCGTCCCCTTGCCCCGGAAACCCGCACGAATCGGCGCTCGATGGGCCGCGCCTACCCGCGATCGGCGCGATCATGCTGCGACGGCCCGGCGTCCGAACTCCCGGCTGTCTCCCGCCTGCCTCCCGTCTGCCTCCCGCCTGTCTCCCGCCTGCCTCCCGCCTGTATTGCGGCGGGCGGGGCCCGGCGTTGGAATCGAATGTGAGGCTTTTCGGCACCGCCGTGTCCTCCGGCCGCCCCGCTCCTGGGACAGGGGCCGGCCGGAAGGGACTCAAGAGCGACGCCCTGGGTCTGTTCTCCTCGGTCGCCATGGGCCTGGCCTCCACCGCCCCGGCGTACAGCCTCGCCGCCACGCTGGGCATCCTCGTGATCGGGGTCGGGCTGCAGGCCCCGATCGTCACCATGCTGGCGTTCGTCCCGATGCTGCTGGTCGCGTACGCCTTCCGGGAGCTCAACGCGAGCAACGCCGACTGCGGGACCACCTTCACCTGGGCCACCCGCGCCTTCGGACCGCGTACCGGCTGGATGGGCGGCTGGGGCCTGATCGTGGCCAACGTCGTCGTCATGGTGAACCTGGGCGAGACCGCCGCCGCCTACGGCTTCCGGCTGGTGGGCCGGGACGACCTGGCGGAGAGCCGGCTGTGGGTCACCGTGGCCGCCATCGTCTGGCTCGCCCTGATGACCGCGATCTGCTACGTCGGCATCGAGTTCTCGGCGGCCGTCCAGCGCTTCCTGCTGTGCCTGGAAGTGGTGATGCTGTTCGTGTTCGCCGTGGCCGCGCTGGTCAGGGTCTACGTCAGCCCTCCCCCGACGGCGATCCACGTCTCCGCCTCCTGGTTCAATCCCTTCGAGGTGCCCTCACTCACGGCCCTGACCTCGGGCATCCTCGCGGGGGTCTTCATCTACTGGGGCTGGGACACCGCGTTCTCGGTCAACGAGGAGACCGTCGACAGCCGGCGCGTTCCCGGGCGCGCGGCGGTCATGTCCACCGTGCTGCTCCTGATCACGTACGGGCTGGTGTCCACCTCGGCGCAGGCGTTCGCGGGGGTCGGCACCTCGGGCATCGGGCTCGGCAACCCGGGCAACTCCGACGACGTGCTCTCCGGACTGGGCGCGGCCGTGTTCGGGAGCGGCGACACGGGGCTGCTCCTGTCGAGACTGCTGATCCTGATGGTGATGACCTCCGCGCTGGCCTCGGCGGAGACCACCATCCTGCCGCTGGCCAGGACCGTGCTCTCCATGGCGGTCCACAAGGCCGTCCCCTCCCGGTTCGCCCGGATCCACCGGAGGTTTCTCACCCCCACCTGGGGCACCGTCGGCATGGGCGCCGCCTCGATCGCCCTGCTGATCCTGATGACGTCGTTCAGCCGGAACGTCCTGGCCGACTCCATCGAATCCATCGGTCTCGCGATCGCGTTCCAGTACGGACTGACCGGCTTCGCCTGCCTCTGGTACCACCGCAAGGTCCTCACCCGCAGCGCCAAGGACCTGGTCTTCAAAGGTGTGCTGCCGGGGCTCGGCGGGCTGATCATGCTGTCGCTGTTCCTCTACGCCACCTTCTTCGTCTACGCCGACCCCGGATACGGCACGACCACCGTCGACCTTCCGCTGATCGGCCCGACGGGCGGGGTCACCGTCGTCGGCCTGGGCGCCCTGCTGATCGGCGTCGTGCTGCTGCCCGTGGTCACCCGCGGGCACGCCACGGCCCTCAAACTCCAGCGGAGCCTCCTGCCGAGACACCTCCCACCGCAGACCGCGTGCGAGGTGACGAGCCGCTACCTGCCCGCCGACAACGGGTCCGGGGTGGGCGGCGACTGGTTCGACGTCATCCCGCTGTCGGGTACCCGGGTCGGTCTGGTCGTCGGGGACGTGCTCGGCCACGGCATGCGCGCCGCGGCGACCATGGGGCGCCTGCGTACGGGACTGCGGGTCCTGGCCCGGCTGGACCTGGCCCCGGACGAGGTCCTCACCCGCCTGGACGACCTGGCCGAACAGACCGCGCACGAGCGCGGAGCCGCCCACGGCCGGGGTCCCGCACCACCGCGCGCCGAGCGGGCCATGGAGGTGACCTGCCTGTACGCGGTGTACGACCCCGTCTCCGGACACTGCAGCATGGCGCGGGCAGGCGACATGCTGCCGGTCGTCGTGGATCCGGCCACGCGGGCCGCCGACT
Organism: Streptomyces sp. MK7; assembly: GCF_032658145.1. Classification (NCBI taxonomy): domain Bacteria; kingdom Bacillati; phylum Actinomycetota; class Actinomycetes; order Kitasatosporales; family Streptomycetaceae; genus Streptomyces; species Streptomyces sp. MK7. The sequence goes on along the minus strand of NZ_JAVACL010000009.1, from coordinate 187,987 downwards.
GTCCTCAGCTGCCGCCCGGCCCGCCCCTGGGAGTCGGCGGCCTGCCCTACCAGAGCGCCGACCTGCGGCTCGCGCCGGGCAGTCTCGTCGCCCTCTTCACCGACGGCCTCCTCCAGGCGGCCGAGAGCCACGACGCCGGGACGGCCTTGCTCGGCCGGCTCCTCGCCGATCACCGGCGGCCCCTGAAGGACCTGTGCGACCAGGCGGTGGCCGCGCTGCTGCCCGGGCCGGTCGACGAGGACGCGACGCTGCTCCTGGCCCGCACCCGGATGCTCGACCGCGCCCAGTTCGCCCAGTGGGAACTGCCCGCGGACCCCGCGGCGGTCGCCGCCGTCCGCACCGGCACCGGCAAGCAACTGGACGACTGGGGTCTGGACGACCTGGCGTTCACCACCGAACTCATCGTCAGCGAACTCGTCACCAACGCCATCCGCTATGTCGGCGGACCGATCGAGGTGCGGCTGATCCGCGACCGGACCCTGATCTGCGAGGTCTGTGACAGGGGCCACACCAGCCCCAACCTGCGCCACGCGGCCAGCGACGACGAGGGAGGCCGGGGGCTGTTCATCATCGCCCAGATGACCCACCGCTGGGGCACGCGCTACACCCCCGCCGGCAAGATCATCTGGACCGAGCAGGCCCTGCCGCCGCCGGACGGCCGGTGAACTCCCGGAGCAGGAAGCTAACCATCGGTCAGCGCAACCGCGTGGTGAGCGCTGTGGTCGCGTACGCTTCGGCCATGAGCAGCACGCAGGAGCGCACCGAGGACGCGCAGGAGCGCACCGGGGAGCAGGACCTCCCGTACGACGTCTTCGCCAAGGCCTGCCCCTCGCGCGGCACGCTGGAGCATGTCACGGGACGCTGGGGCGCGCTCACCGTGGGCGCCCTGCACCAGGGCTCCCTCCGCTTCAACGAGTTGCGCCGCCGTGTGGACGGTGTGAGCGAGAAGATGCTGTCCCAGACCCTCCAGGCACTGGAGCGGGACGGCCTGGTGCTCCGCGAGGCCCAGCCGACGAACCCGCCCCGAGTGGACTACGAGCTGACGCCTCTCGGGCATGAGGTCGCCGAGCGGCTCCTGGCCCTGATCCACTGCGTGGAGGGCCGGATGGACGAGGTGCTGGCCGCGCGTGAGCGCTACGACGCGACGCGCGGCGCCCGCTGACACTTCGGGCAGAAGTAGCTGGAACGGTTCATCCAGGGGCGGCGGCGCATCGGGGTGGCGCAGCGGCGGCAGGGCAGGCCCTCGCGGCCGTAGGCGTCCAGGGAGCGGTCGAAGTAGCCGGACTCGCCGTTGACGTTGACGTAGAGGCTGTCGAAGCTGGTGCCGCCGACGGCGAGGGCCGCGTTCATCACGTCCCTGATGTGGGTGAGGAGTTCGGTCGTGCGCGGGCGGGTGAGGCCGGCGGTGGGGCGCTCGTAGTGCAGGCGCGCCCGCCACAGCGCCTCGTCCGCGTAGATGTTGCCGACGCCGCTGATCAGCGACTGGTCGAGCAGGGCGCGCTTGACGGTGGTGCGCTTGCGGCGCAGCGCCCGGTGGAAGGCCTCGTCGTCGAACAGGGGGTCGAGGGGGTCTCGGGCGATGTGCGCGATGACGTCCGGCAGCCCGTCGGGGGTGAGGTCGTGCAGCGACAGCCCGCCGAAGGTGCGCTGGTCGACGAAGCGGAGCTCGCTGCCCAGGCCGTCGGCGAAGCGGACCCGGATGCGCAGGTGCTTCTCGTCGGGTGCCTCCTGCGGCTGGACCAGGAGCTGGCCGCTCATGCCGAGGTGGGCCAGGATCGCCCGCGGGGTGTCCTCCAGGGGCAGCCACAGGTACTTGCCGCGGCGGCTGGGGGTGCCGAGGTGGTGACCCTTCAGGCCGTGGGCGAAGTCGTCCGCGCCGGCCACATGGCGCCGTACGGCTCGCGGGTGCAGCACTTCGACGTCGGCGACGGCGCGGTGGGCGGCCCACCGCTCCAGGCCGCGCCGTACGACCTCGACCTCGGGCAACTCGGGCATGACTCCCCCGTACTCCGTTGTCGCGTGCGCGGCCAGCGCCCGCCCCGGGCGGGGACGGGCGCTCGGGTCGCGCTGTGGGCGGTGCCGGCGGCCGGGTGGCCGCCGGCACGGCGGGTTTGGCAGGCGGTCGGCGGATCAGGCGGGGCTCGACGCCTCGTCGCTGTTGTCCGCGCTCCGGGCGGTCTGCCCGTTCTCCGCGTTCTGTGCGGTCTCGGCGGCCTGGGCCGCCTTGGCGCGCTCGTCCGCGGCGGCCCGGATGGACCGCCACGCGGACTCGGCGGCCTGCTGCTCCGCCTCCTTCTTGCTGCGGCCGGTGCCGGTGCCGTACGAGACGCCTCCGACGCGGGCGGCAGCAGTGAAGGTCTTCTCGTGGTCGGGGCCGGTCTCCGTGACCAGGTACTCGGGGACGCCGAGCCCCTCCGTCGCGGTGAGCTCCTGGAGGGATGTCTTCCAGTCCAGGCCGGCTCCGAGGTTGGAGGACTTCTCGATCAGCGGGTCGAAGAGCCGGTGCACCAGCTCGGACGCCGCGTCGAGGCCCTGGTCGAGATAGACCGCGCCGATCACCGCTTCCAGGGTGTCGGCGAGGATGGACGCCTTGTCCCGGCCGCCCGTGCCCTCTTCACCGCGGCCGAGCCGGATGAAGGCACCCAGGTCGAGTCCGCGACCCACTTCCGCCAGCGCACGCGAGTTGACCACCGCGGCCCGCAGCTTGGCCAGCTGGCCCTCGGGCAGGTCCGGGTGGGTGCGGTACAGCGTGTCCGTGACGACGAGACCGAGGACGGAGTCACCGAGGAACTCCAGCCGCTCGTTCGTCGGCAGACCGCCGTTCTCGTACGCGTAGGAACGGTGGGTGAGCGCGCGCACCAGAAGGGCGGACTCGAGCTTGTACCCGAGCCGCCCTTCCAGAAGCGTGTGGGACGAGGCCGTGTTGTCCGACGGAGCACTCCCGCGTCGGCGGGCAGTGGTGGCTTCGACGCCTTCCGCCTTCTTGGCAGTGGACACGGTGCCTCTCACCAGCCGCTCAGACCTCGAGGACCTGGCGCTTGTTGTAGGTGCCGCAAGACGGGCACGCGATGTGCTGCTGCTTGGGCTCGTGGCAGCGCTCGCACGCAACCAGGGTGGGGACCGCAGCCTTCCACTGCGACCGGCGGTGGCGCGTGTTGCTGCGCGACATCTTCCGCTTCGGAACAGCCACGGCTACTTCTCCTGCTTCTCGTCGACGCCAGGTTCGGCGCCGCTCATCTCGTCCTTCTCGCCGTCCGACATGGTGTCGGCGAGTCCCTGCAATGCCGCCCAACGGATGTCGACGGCGTCGTGGTGGTGGTCCGGGTCGTCCGCGAGCCGCGCTCCGCACTCGGAGCACAGACCCGGGCAGTCCTCCCGGCACACCGGCTGCATCGGCAGTGCGAGCACCACCGCATCGCGCAGCAGAGGTTCGAGGTCGAAGAGTCCGTCCTCGAGGAAGAGCCTGTCCTCGTCGTCCTCGGCGTCGTCGCCCGGTTCCGCGATCACGCGGCCCCGGTCGTCGGCGTCAGGGTACGAGAACATCTCCTGGAAGTCCGCTTCGAGCTCCTGCTCGACCGGCTCCAGACACCTTACGCACTCCCCCTCGGCCTGTGCACGGGCGGTGCCTGTGACGAGCACACCTTCCATGACCGACTCGAGCCGGAGTTCGAGCTCGACCGGGGCGCCTTCCGGCACGCCGATCACTCCCTTGAGACCGAGGTCCGCGGGAGCGGGGACCGTCCGGGTCAGGCGCTGCAGCGCACCCGGACGCCGGCCCAGCTCATGCGTGTCGAACACGAGAGGGTTGCGGTGGTCGAGGTGGGCGTTGTGAGCCATTCCTGCTTTCGGTTTCCGAACTCGGAGGGACACCGACCGGGTGGTGTTCCCGGGCAGCGCTGATCGCGGACGTCTACGTGGGCAGCGCAAGCGCACGCGCGACCGAAGAGCCAGGATACTGGACCTTTCGCTCTCGGCCCAATCCGGTGCCGGTGTCCGCGTCCATGGCCGCGTTCTACAGGCCGCGCCCCTGCTCGTAGGCCCTCAGCTGCTCGGCGCTGATCATGCTGGTGTCGAAGAGGCTGGTCTCGTCCAGGGCATAGCCCTGCTGCGGCTGCTGCGGCTGCTGCGGCTGCTGCGGCTGCTGGGACTGGTGCATCTGCTGGTGCTGGGCCTGGTTGGGGTCGTAGGCGCCCGTCTGGGTGTCGTAGCCCTGGTAGGCATAGGGATCGGCCTGCTGGTAGCCGTAGGGGTCCTGCTGTCCGCCGTAGCCCTGCTGGTAGCCGCCGTACGGATCGCCCTCGCCGTAGGGGCCGGTCTGCGCGGGCTGCTGGTAGCCGTAGGCCGGCTGCGGCTCGTACGCCGGCTGCGGTGGCTGCTGGGGCTGGGCGGGCCGTTCGGCGGGCGCGGCGGCCGGGGTCGCCGGGGTGTCGGCGAGGGCCGCGAGGTCGGCGAGGTAGTCGGCGTCGCTGGAGTGCTGGACGGTGGTGGTGTCGTCGGCGAGGGCGCCGAGGTCGTCGGTGGCGATCCGGCCGTGCAGCTTCTGCCGGCCGCGGCCGACGGCCTCCAGGGTCTTGGCCAGCACCGCCTCGAAGGCGCCCAGCTTGGCGTCGACGTAGGCGTCGGCGTCGCGGCGCAGGGTCTCCGGGTCGTGGCTGCGCTCGGGGGCGTCCTCGTCCTCGTAGCCCTCCTCGTCGAGGCCGGGGCCGGTGCCCAGCAGCTTCTCGCGGCCGCGGCCGACCGAGCCGAGGGTCTTGGTGAGGACCACCTCGAAGTTGGCGAGTTTGGAGTCGACGTAGTCGTCGGCCTCGGCGCGGACCTCCTCGGCCTCCTTGCGGGCCTCGGAGAGGATCCGGTCGGCCTCGGCCTGGGAGCGGCGGGCCACCTCGGTGTCGGAGATGAGCGAGCCGCGCTCGGCGTGCGCTGACTCGATGATCCGCTCGGCCTCGCGCCGGGCCTCCTCGACCATCAGCTCCCGGCCGCCGATCAGCTCCTGGGCCTGCGCGAGCGAGCCGGGCAGGGCCTGGCGCACCTCTTCCAGCATCGCGAGCAGCTCGGCCCGGTTGACCACGCAGGACGCCGACATGGGCATGGACCGGGCGCCGGAGACCGTGGCCACGATCTCGTCGAGCTTCTTCTGCACGTCCACGGTGTGCTCGCCACTCTCTGCCGATGTGTTGGAGACGGACGGGACGACTGTACGACCATGGGACGGCCGCCGGACACCGGGTGACGGCCAGTCAGGAGGTCAGTCCTTCCGCAGCCGCCGGGTGAGGGCGTCGTGGACCTGCGGCGGCACCAGGTGGGAGACGTCTCCGCCCCAGGCCGCGACCTCCTTGACCAGGGACGACGACAGGAAGCTGTAGGTGGGGTTGGTGGGCACGAAGAGCGTTTCCACACCGGTGAGGCCGTTGTTCATCTGGGCCATCTGCAGCTCGTAGTCGAAGTCGCTGACCGCGCGCAGGCCCTTGACGATGGCGGGGATGTCGCGCTGCTTGCAGAAGTCGACCAGGAGGCCGTGGAAGGACTCGACCCGGACGTTGCCGTACTCGGCGGTGACCTGCCGGATGAGGTCGATGCGCTCCTCGATCTCGAACAGGCCCTTCTTGGACTGGTTGATCATCACCGCCACGTAGACCTCGTCGTACAGGCGGGAGGCCCGGGCAATGATGTCGAGGTGTCCATTGGTGATCGGGTCGAACGACCCGGGACAGACGGCGCGGCGCACTTGAGATCCCTCGCTCTCCGGTCCGGTCATCGTGCGTCTTCGCACGTAGAGGCGGCGCGACCGTACCAAAACGTTCCCTCGCCGTAGCGGCGGGCCCGGATCGCGTCGAACCCCGGCGGCCACCGGAATTCGCCGCCTCTGGTGCTGCGCTCCACGGTGACGAGGGCTTCCGCCGCCAGCCACCCCTCCGAGCGGAGTGTGAGCAGAATCTCCCGGAGATCGTCGTCGGAGACGGCGTACGGCGGGTCGAGGAAGACGATGTCGTACGGCTCGCCCGGCGGCGGCGCCTGGACGATCTGCCGAGCCTTGCCCGCCCGTACGTCCGCGCCGGGCAGGCCGAGCGACTTCACGTTCTCCCGGAGGGTGCGCACCGCGCGGGCGTCGGCATCGACGAGCAGGGTGTGCCCCGCGCCGCGGGAGAGCGCCTCCAGGCCCACGGCGCCCGAGCCGGCGTACAGGTCGAGGACGCGTTCGCCGTCGAGCGGGCCGCCGAGGAGGGACTGCCAGGTGGAGAACAGGCCCTCGCGGGCCCGGTCGGAGGTGGGGCGGGTCCCGTGGCCGGGGGGTACGGCGAGACGGCGTCCGCCGGCCCGGCCGGCGATCACGCGGGTCATGTCCTTGGGTCCTTGTCGCTCTGTACGCAGGGCACTGCACGCAGGGTGCACCGCGGGCAGGCGTGCCCTGCACGCGGGGTGTGGCTGCCTCCAGTCTGTCAGTCCTTCTCAGCCCTTCTCCAAGTACTGCTCCCTTTCCTCGTCCAGCAGGGCCTCCAGGGCCGTGCGCAGTCCGGGCAGGTGCTCCAGCTCCGGATCGGCGGCCACCACCGCCGCCGCCTCCTGTCTGGCCTCGGCGATGATCTCCTCGTCCTCGATGACCGCGAGGACCCGCAGGGAGGAGCGGGCACCGGACTGGGCCTGGCCGAGCACGTCGCCCTCGCGGCGCTGTTCGAGGTCGATGCGGGAGAGTTCGAAGCCGTCCAGGGTCGCGGCCACCGCGTTCAGCCGCTGGCGGGCGGCGCTCGCCTCCGGCATCTCGGTGACCAGCAGGCACAGGCCGGGCGCCGAGCCCCGGCCGACCCGGCCGCGCAGCTGGTGGAGCTGGGAGACGCCGAAGCGGTCGGCGTCCATGATCACCATCACGGTGGCGTTCGGGACGTTGACGCCGACCTCGATGACCGTGGTGGCGACCAGGACGTCGGTCTCGCCGGCGGCGAAGCGGCGCATGACCGCTTCCTTGTCGTCGGGCTGCATCCTGCCGTGCAGCACCTCGACCCGGAGCCCGTGGAGGGGTCCCTCGGCGAGTTGCCCGGCCACGTCGAGCACGGCGAGCGGCGGGCGCTTCTCCGCCTCGTCCTCCGCGGACTGCTTCCTGGCGGCCTTCTTCTCGTCGTCCTCCTCGTCCCCGATGCGCGGGCAGACGACGTAGGCCTGGTGGCCCTTCGCGGCCTCCTCGCGCACCCGCTCCCAGGCCCGGGCCAGGAAGTGGGGCTTGTCGGCGGCCGGGACGACATGGCTGGCGATGGGCGAGCGTCCGGCGGGGAGCTGGTCGAGGACGGAGGTCTCCAGGTCGCCGAAGACCGTCATCGCCACCGTGCGCGGAATCGGGGTGGCGGTCATCACCAGCAGGTGCGGGGGCTGCTTGCCCTTGCCGCGCAGCGCGTCACGCTGCTCGACGCCGAAGCGGTGCTGCTCGTCGACCACGACCAGCCCGAGGTCGTGGAACTGGACCTTGTCCTCGATCAGGGCGTGGGTGCCGATCACGATGCCGGCCTCGCCGGTGGCCAGGTCGAGCAGCGCATGACGGCGGGCGGCCGCGCCCATGGAACCGGTGAGCAGCACCACCTTGGTGGCGTGCTCGGCCCCGCCCAGCATCCCTCCCTCGGCCAGCTCGCCCATCATCTCCGTCACCGAACGGTGGTGCTGCTGGGCCAGCACCTCGGTGGGCGCGAGCATCGCGGCCTGCCCGCCCGTGTCGACCACGGCGAGCATGGCGCGCAGGGCCACCAGCGTCTTTCCGCTGCCCACCTCGCCCTGGAGCAGCCGGTGCATCGGGTGTTCGGTCGCCAGGTCGTCGAAGATCTCGCGGGAGACCTTCTGCTGGCCCTCGGTGAGGGTGAAGGGCAGGCGGTCGTCGAAGGCGGCGAGCAGGCCGTCGGGCCGCGGCTTCCTCGCGACGGCGGGGAGTTGCGCGTCGGCGTACCGGCGGCGGGCGAGGGCGACCTGGAGGACGAAGGCCTCGTCCCACTTCAGGCGGGCGCGGGCGTCGGCGATGTCCGCCTTGGTGTGCGGGCGGTGGATCTTGAGCAGCGCCTCGGGCAGCGTGACCAGGCCGCGGCCCTCGCGGAGCGACCCGGGCAGCGGGTCGACGGCCTCCTGTGCGCTGGGCAGGACGGTCTGGACCGCCTTGGCGATCTTCCAGGACTCCAGTTTGGCGGTGGCGGGGTAGAGCGGGATGAGGGCGCCGGCCCAGGACTCGACGGTCTCCTCGGCGTCCCCCTTCAGCAGTTCGTAGGCCGGGTGGGCCAGTTGGAGCCGCCGGTTGAAGACGGAGACCTTGCCGGCGAACATCGCGCGGGTGCCCGGCAGCAGCTCCTTGTGGGGCTTGTGCACGCCGTTGCCGAAGAAGACCAGCTGGAGCCGGCCGCTGCCGTCGGTGATCGTCACCTCCAGTCGCTGGCCCTTGCCGCGGGGCGCCCGGGTGGAGGCGAAGGTGTGCAGCCGGGCGTCGGCGACCTGGGCGACCACGGTGACGTGCTCGTCCATGGGGAGGTCGGCGAGGTGGGTGAGCTGGCCCCGCTCCTCGTATCTGCGCGGGTAGTGGTGGAGGAGGTCGCCGACGGTGAGCAGGCCGAGGTGCTCGGCCATCACCTTCGCGGTGGCGGGGCCGAGCACCGACTTCAGCGGTTGTCGCAGTGGTTCTTGCAGTGCGGGCACGAGATCCATTGCACACCACGGGACTGACAATGCCGTAGACGTGCCGGGAAACCCCTGGTCGCACCGGTCGCACCGGCCCTAGGATGACGCGCTCCGGCCTCCCTACGCGGTCACCGCCCCACGCCGGGGCCGCCCGGCCCCGCGCCGCCCCGAAGCTCCCCCACCGGCGCTGTGACGATGGACTCCCAGACCTCCCAGAGCTCCCAGGCAGCCGCACAGGAATCTCAGAAGACTCAAAGCCCACAAGAGCCACAGCAAGAAGCACAGGGTTCACAGGCGTCCCGGCCCGCGTCTTCCGCGCACACCTTCCAGGTCGATCTGCGCGGTCTGGTGGACCTGCTCTCGCACCACCTGTACTCCAGTCCGAAGGTCTACCTCCGCGAGCTGCTGCAGAACGCGGTGGACGCCATCACCGCCCGGCGTGCCGAGGAGCCGGACGCCCCCGCCCGGGTGCGGCTGCACGCCGACGGCGGCACGCTCCGGGTGGAGGACACCGGCATCGGGCTCACCGAGTCCGACGTGCACGAGCTGCCGGCGACCATCGGCCGCAGCTCCAAGCGTGCCGAGGGGCTCCAGGAGGCCCGCTCGGACTTCCTCGGCCAGTTCGGCATCGGCCTGCTGGCCTGCTTCGTGGTGGCCGAGCGGATCCGGGTGGTCAGCCGCAGCGCCCGCACGCCTGACGCACCGCCCGTGGAGTGGACGGCACGCGACGACGGCTCGTACACCGTGCGGGCCCTGCCGGACTCCGCCCGCCCGGAGCCCGGCACCACCGTGCACCTCCAGGCGCGGGCCGGTGCCGGCGAGTGGCTGGCCGAGGAGCGGGTGCTGGCGCTGGCGCGGGACTTCGGGTCCCTGCTGCCGTACGACGTCCGGGTGGGTGAGGAGGCCGTCACCGACCTGCCCGCGCCCTGGGAGCGGGCGTACCCCTCCCCCGCCGCGCGCCGGGTCGCCCTGGCCCGCCACTGCCACGACCTGTTCGGCTTCTCCCCGCTGGACTCCATCGACCTGACGTGCCGGTGGCCGGGATCCGCGGGGTGGCGTACGTGCTGCCGTCGGCGGTCAGCCCGGCGCAGCGGGCGGGCCACCGCGTGCATCTGAAGGGCATGCTGCTGACCGAGCGGGCCGAACAGCTGCTGCCCGACTGGGCGTTCTTCGTGCGCTGCGTGCTCGACACGGACAGCCTGCGGCCCACCGCCTCGCGCGAGTCGCTGTACGAGGACGAGACGCTGGCCGCGGTACGGGAGGCGCTCGGGGAACGGATCCGGTCCTGGCTGACCGGGCTGGCCGCCGGTGACCCGGATCGGCTGGCGGCCTTCCTGTCGGTGCATCACCTCGGTGTGAGGTCGCTGGCCCGGCACGATACGGAGATGCTGCGCACGATGCTGCCGTGGCTGCCGTTCGAGACGACCGACGGGCGGCTGTCGCTGGAGGAGTTCGCGCAGCGCCACCCGGTGGTGCACTTCACGCGGTCGGTGGAGGAGCACCGGCAGGTGGCGCCGATCGCCTCCGCGCAGGGCATCGGCGTCGTCAACGGCGGCTACACCTACGACAGCGAGCTGGTCGAGGCGCTGCCGTCGGTGCGCCCGGGGACGGCGGTCGCCGAGCTGGACGCGGACACCGTGACCGCGCACCTGGACGCCGTCGACCCGGCCGAGGAGCTGGCCCTGGCGGGGTTCCTGGCGACCGCGCGGGCGAAGCTGGACCCGCTGGGCTGCGATGTGGTGCTGCGCGCCTTCCACCCGCCGTCCGTGCCGGCACTGCATCTGGACGACCGGGCGGCCCGGCACGAGCGGGCCCGCGCGGAGGCCGAGACGCAGGCCGACGACCTGTGGGCGGGCATCCTCGGCTCGCTGCGCGGCAGTGCCCCACGCGCGCGTCTGGTGCTCAACCACCTCAACCCGCTGATCCGCAGGATCAGTTCCCTGGGCGACGCGGAGCTGGTCGGCACGGCGACGGAGTCGCTGTACGGGCAGGCGCTGCTGATGGCGCAGCGCCCGCTGCGCCCGGCGGACTCGGCGCTGCTCAACCGCGCCTTCATCGGACTGCTGGAGTGGGCGACCCACGCGGAGGACGGTCACCGATGAGCTCGATCACGGATTTCGCCTCGCTGCGCCGGGCGATGACGGAGAACGGCGAGGCGCCGGAGGGGCCGGCCCGCAACGCGCACGCGGAGCAGCTGCTGGCGGAGGCGGAGAAGCTGGGCATCCCGCTCGCCGTGATCGAGCCGCTCGGGCACCAGGTCAACTACCCGCCGCTAAAGCGGTGGGCTTGCACAACGGGCGCCACTGGCTGTGGCACTGCGTTTGCGCCCAGCCCCGACCCGCTGGCGTGGGGCACGGGCCGTTGACTGGGCCCCGCGTCGCCACAACGCCCACGCACGCGCGCGGATGTTGCGGGAGCTGTTCCGGTCCGCGTGATCAACGAATCCGCAGGACCGGCACGCGAACCACGCCTGCGAGACCCGGTTCGCCCTGTCGATGTGCCCGCACTCGGCGCAGGTGCGGGAGGTGTAGGCCGGGTCGGCGTACACCACCGGCGCGCCGGCCTTGCGGGCCTTGTACGCGATGAACGCCCCCCGCTGGGCGAAGGCCCAAGAGGAGTGGGTGGCCCGTTGGGGCTTTCGGAGCCGTACCCGCTCGCGGATGCCCGTCAGGTCTTCCAGGGCGATCCCGCGACCGGTGCTCCCCCACTGCCTTGACGGCGTGGGAGGTACCCCCAAGCCTCGGCCACCACATGCTTCGCGATCTTGTGGTTGATGTCCCGCGCCCGCCGCGCCTCCTTGCGTCGTCGCTTCTTCAGCCGACGCTTGGAGGACGGGGTGTTCTTCTTCTGAAGTTTGGCGCGCAGCCCGCGTTCCCGGGCCCGGATCCGGTTGAGTTCGCGCCCGGCCATGATCTCGCCGTCCGAGGTGGTGGCGATGTTCACTACCCCGAGGTCGATCCCGAGGAAGTCCACCGGATCGGTGTTCAAGAGTGCTTCGGGCACCTCGCAGGTGGCGTTCAGGAACCACATGCCATCCCGTCGGATGAGATCGGACTCACCCTTCCGGTACAGCGCGAGCGTGGCCAGCTGTTCCGGCGCGGCGGTGAACGCCACGTCCTTCACCCGGCCCGACACCGTCCAGATGGAGATCCGCCGCCCGGAAATCTGCCAGGACAGCATCCGGTCGTCGTAGGGCTGCGCGCTGTCGGGCCGGAAGGCGACCGGCTTCCCTGCGGCCTTCCGGTAGCGCTGCGAGCCGGGCCTGCCCAGGTTCCCGGCCCGAAGGTTCGCATTGAGTGCGGCGTACGCGTCGCACGTCTTCTTGATCACGTGCTGGGCGGCCTGCGCACCCAGGCCCCATCGGGCCTTCGCCTGGTCGTAGGTGAGTCTGCGCAGCGCGAAGTTGTTCTTCACATCCTTTTCGAAGGCGACTTCACTCGCCCATGACGCGGCCTCGTTGCAGGCGTGCAGAGTTGCCCCAAGTGCCGCCGCCTGCACGGACGTCGGAAGCAGTTTCACCTGCACCACCAGCTTCACAGCCGCGACGCTACCCCGCCCCTCCGAGCCCCCGCATTCGAACATGACAAAGTTCCCGACCCGGCTGCCGGGCGCTCCACGCCGGATGCCGCTGCCGACGGGCCGGTGCCTTCGGAGGCGCTGTCCGCCGCGCGGGCGGCCGCGCGGGAGGTGCTGGCGCTCGTCGAGACACCCGCGCGGAAGGACGGTCGGGCCGGGGACGGTCGGGCCGGCGACGGCGGGCAGGACGGGGCGGACGTACGACTCGCCTCCCGGGCGGCCGAGGCGCGGGCGATGCTCGCGGAGACCGCCGCACGCACCGGGGATCTCCCGGCGGCCACCGAGCTGTTCGAGGAGGCCGTGGCGCGGTACGTCGGCGCCGGGCTGCCCTGGTTCGCGGTGGAGTACGAGGCCCGGCTGGCCTCCCTCGCCCACCATCTGGGCGATGCGGCCCGGGCCGAAGGGGCGCTGCGCGCGGCCCTGGAGCACGGCGGGGCACACCTGGAGGCTGCGGGACGGGCGCAGCTGCACCTCCGGCTCGCCGAGGTGCTCGACGGCCTCGGCCGGGCCGCGGAGGCGGCGGAGCACGCCCTGGAGGCGGCGCACTGGGCCGACGAGGCCGGTGAGGGACCCACGCTCGGCGCCTGGGCGCGGCAGCAGCTCGGTGGGCTGCTGCTGCGGCTGGGCCGGTGGGCCGAGGCCGCCGAGGTGCTGGAGTCGGCTCTGGCGGACCTGTCCGCCGAGACGCACGGCGACGGGGCCGTGGTGCAGACCCAGTGGTGGCTGGGCGACTGCCTGAGCGAGCTCGGGGAGCACCGCGCGGCGGCCGAACGGCGGCTCCAGGCCGCCGGGATAGCCCGGCACTGGCCCGAGCAGCAGGACCATGCCACGCTCGCCCATCTCGCGGCCGAGTCGCTGAGTCACGCGGGACTGCCCGCCGAGGCGGAACGCGCCTACGCGCGCGCGGGCGAACTGTGGCGCTCGCTGGGCAACGCGCACGGCCTCGTCCGCTCGCTGCGCGCCCGTGCGTGGCTGGCCTTGCGCACGGAAGCCGGCCCGGAGACGGCGCGCGAGCTGATGGCGCGCGCGGTCGAGGAGTGCGAGGCCGCGCTGGCCGGGGCGGAGGACGGGGAGGCGCGGCTGCGGCTCACCGACGAACTCGGCGGCACCCACCGTCAGTTCGGCGACCTCCTCGCCCGTTCGGTCGCCGACGCGGAGGACGAGCCGGACGACACCACCAGGTCGGTGTGGGAGGAGGCGCTGTCCCGGACGGAACAGGCGATCGCCGTGTTCGCCGGACTCGGAGCGGATGCCCTGCACGACCGGACCGGCGCGGAACTCGCCGCCGGCTGGCTGGAGGCCGACCTGGGCCGGCCCGCCGAGGCGGCGGCACGCGCGCGTGCCGTCCTGGCGGCCTACGAGGCCACCGGCGACGAGTCCGCCGCGGCACCACCCCGCCGCGCGGAGGCCGAACGCCTGCTGCACTTCGTGGAGAAACTCTCGGAAGACTGAGAGAGACACAGAAGGACGGAGAACGACGGAGGAGGACACCCCGGAAGCTGCCGCCCCCGCGCGCAGCAGCCGGGGGTCGGGACGCCTCCCCACCCCCCGCCGCCTCCCCACGCCGATCAGCAGCAAGGCTCCAGGGGCCGGCGACGACGGCCCGAGCGTCGCCGCCGCTACTCCACGCCGATGAGCAGCAGGGCGCCCTGTCGGCCGCCCCCGTAGACCACCGTGTCCACGGCGAGGTAGGAGTCGCGGACGTGGGTCTGAAGGTGGTCGGCGACGGTGTCCGGGGCGTCGTTCCCGAGGACGAGGGTGACCAGTTCGCCGCCGGCCGAGAGCATGCGGTCCAGGACGGTCTTGGCCGTGGCGGTGACGTCCGCGCCGATCACGGCCACGTCGCCCTCGATGAGGCCGAGGACGTCACCGGCCTGGCAGATGCCCGCCGTGGTCCACGACTGGCGTTCGGCGACGGTGACCTCGGCGTGGCGGGTGGCGCCCGCCGCCGACGTCATGGCGACCACGTCCTCGTCGAAGCGGCGCCCCGGTTCGTGCACCGCGAGGGCGGCGATGCCCTGGACCGCCGAGCGGGTCGGGATCAGGGCCACGCGGACACCCTCCCCGCGTGCCTGTTCGGCCGCCGCGGCGGCAGTGTCGTGCAGTTCGGCGTCGTTGGGCAGCAGGACCACCTCGCGCGCGTGGGCCCGCCGTACCGCCTCCAGGAGTTCGCCGCTCGCCGGCAACTCCCCGGGGCGGGCCGGCACGGTGGTCGCCCCGGCCTCGGTGTACAGCCCGGCCAGGCCGTCGCCGGGGACGACGGCCACGACGGCGCGCTGGACGCGCTCCCGGGGCGGTCGCTCGGTGCGGGTGGTGTGCGCGTCGCCCGCGCCGAAGTGGGTGATCCGGATGCGGTAGGGGCGGCCGGCCTCCACACCCGCCTCCACGGCGGCGCCGGCGTCGTCGACGTGGACGTGGACGTTCCACAGCCCGTCGCCGCCGACGACGACCAGGGAGTCCCCGAGCCCGTCGAGCCGCCGCCGCAGCCGGTCGACGGCCGCCTCCTCGGCCTCCAGGAGGTAGATCACCTCGAAGGCGGGGCCGCCCGCGGACGGCGCGGGAGCGGACGACGAGGCGCAGGCGCTCGGCTCGTCCGGGTCGGCGGAATGCACGCGCGCGTGCGGCACGGTCGGCTGGTCCTCGCCCGGCCGGCCGCTCCCAGTGGCCGCTGCCGTCCCGCCCGGTGGTGTGCTCTCCGTCGCCGGCGTCTCGCCCGTGAACGTCTCGACCAGGGCCGCGAGCACGGCGACCAGCCCCCGCCCGCCGGCGTCGACCACTCCGGCGCGCTCCAGGGCGGCCAGCTGGCCGGGGGTGGCGGCCAGGGCCCGGCACGCGCCCGCGTAGGCGGCGCGCGCGACAGTGCCGCAGTCGCCCTCCGCGCCGGTGGCCGCGTCGGCGGCCGCGGAGGCGACCGACAGGACCGTGCCCTCGACCGGGTGCGCCACCGCCTGCCGGGCGGAGTCGGCGGCGTGCCTCAGGGCGAGCCGCAGACCGCGGCCGTCGGTGTGGGCGCTCTCGTCGTCGGCGGCGAGCACCTGGGCCATGCCGCGCAGCAGCTGGGCGAGGATCGTGCCGGAGTTGCCGCGCGCGCCGATCAGGGCCCCGTGCGCCATCGCCCGCGCGGCCTCGGCCAGGGACGGGCCGTCGAGGGAGGGGCCGGGGAGCGGGAGGGCCTCGCCGCCGGGGACGCCGGCCTCGTGGGCCGCGAACACGGCCTCCACCGCCGCTACGGCGGACTCCACGGTCAGGTACAGGTTCGTGCCGGTGTCGCCGTCGGCCACGGGAAAGACATTGATCGCGTCGATCTCCTCGCGCGCCCGCCCCAGCGCCCGCAGGGCCAGGCCGCACCAAGTGCGCACCGCCGGCGCGTCGAACGTCTGCGGCACCTGCGCCACCTGCGCCTCCCTGAGCTGCTGGTCTGGACGGCAGCGTAGACCCAGGGGGTGGTGCGCGCCGGAAGAGGGCCCGGGCGGGCCCCGGGGTGGCCATGGTAGTTTCGTGCCACGGGAGCAGACGTTGTATGCTGCTCCGGTTGCCCGATCCTGATCGGGCTCTCCCCCTGGCAACGCCACTCGGATTTCGGAGTGCTCCCTGAGCCTGCGATCTGGATTCCGGCATGCCGGGATCAACCGTAAGTGCATCTGAAGTCTTTGGAGTGACCCGTGGCTGCCAACTGCGACGTCTGCGGCAAGGGGCCGGGCTTCGGCAACAACATCTCGCACTCGCACCGCCGTACGTCCCGCCGCTGGAACCCGAACATCCAGCGTGTGCGTACCGTGGTCGGCGGGACGCCGAAGCGCGTGAACGCCTGCACCTCGTGCATCAAGGCCGGCAAGGTCTCGCGCTGACGCACAGCAACAGCTAAGCGCGCGGCCACTGCTGGTTCGCTGCACTAAGCCGGTCCATCTCGGTGGGCCGGCTTTTTGCCGTGTCTGTCGGAGGACTGCCCTCCGTTTCCGTCTCAGAGGGCCGCGCTCCACCGTCACGGCCTGGGCGGCCCGCGTCCCCGCGCCCTGCTCGCCCTCCTGCTCCTCGACGTCGGCCGGACGGTCCCCCGGAGCGCCTCATCGCCGGCCTGTACGGCGCCGAGCCGCCCGCGGGGGCCCCGGGGGGCGCCCTCCAGTCGCAGATCTCCCGCCTGCGCAGGCGCCTCGGCCCGCGGACGGTCATCGAGGCCGACCCGGTCGGCTGCCTCCCTGCCGGCCGCCGTGGGCGAGGCGCCCCCGCCCGGTCTGCTGGAGGAGTGCGTCCTGTGCGCCGTCGGCCCGCTGTCCGGGGACGACGGGGACCTTCTGCCGGGGAGGAGCTGCGCGCACGCGTGGACGCCGTTCCGGAGTCGTACCAGGGCCCGCTGCGGCTGCCGTCCGGCTTCTTCGAGCGGCTCACGGAGCCAGGCGGCCACCGCGATCGAACTGCGCGACTACCCGGCCGCGTGAGGCTCCCGGAAGGTCCAGCCGTGGTCCACGGGGCCGATGCCGGTGCCGAGGGCGAAGCCGGCCGCGATCGCCCCGGTGACGTACTCCTTGGCGGACCTGACCGCCTCGGGCACGGGCTGTCCCTTCGCCAGCTGGGCGGCGATCGCGGAGGCGAGGGTGCAGCCCGTGCCGTGCGTGTGCCGGTTGTCGTACCTCGGGGCGCGCAGCCAGTGCTCCTCGGTGCCGTCCGTGAGCAGGTCCAGGGCGTCTCCGGCCAGGTGCCCGCCCTTGATCAGCACCCAGGCCGGCCCGTACTCCAGGACGGCCGCCGCGGCCTCGCGCAGCCCCTCCTCGGACGTGACCCGCACGCCGGTCAGTTGGGCGACCTCGTCGAGATTGGGCGTGGCGACGGTCGCCACCGGCAGCAGCTTCGTCCGTACGGACTCCAGGGCGGAGGCGGCCAGCAGCGGGTCGCCGTGCTTGGAGACGCCGACCGGGTCGACGACCGTGGGCGCGTCCGCCCCGGCAAGCAACTCGGCGACCGCCTCGACCAGTTCCGCCGAGGCCAGCATCCCGGTCTTGACGGCCTGGACGCCGATGTCGTCGACGACGCTGCGGTACTGGGCCCGGACCGCCTCCGCGGGCAGTTCCCAGGCGCCCTGGACGCCGAGGGAGTTCTGCGCGGTCACCGCGGTGATCACGCTCATGCCGTGCGTGCCGAGGGCGAGCATCGTCTTCAGGTCGGCCTGGATGCCGGCGCCGCCGCCGGAGTCGGACCCGGCGACGGTGAGGACACGAGGGGGCGCGGCGCTCATGACTCGATGTCCCCGAAGTGGTCCCAGCCGCCCTTCCGGGTCCACGGCGCGCCGTCGACCGTGACCTGGGGCAGGGCCGAGGGGTTGAGCACTTCGCCGATCACCTTCCAGCGGGCCGGCAGCTTCACGTCCGGCGGGAACGTCGCCACGATCGCGTGGTCCTCCCCACCGGTCAGCACCCACTGAAGCGGGTCGACACCGACGGCCTGCCCGATGTCGTTCATCTGAGAAGGGATGTCGATGGCGCCGGAGCGGATGTCGATGCGCACCTTGCTGGCCTCCGCGATGTGCCCGAGGTCGGCGATCAGACCGTCGCTGACGTCACACATCGCGGTCGCGCCGAGCCCGGCGGCGGCGGGGCCCGCGTGGTACGGCGGTTCGGGGCGGCGGTGGGCCTCGACGAAGGCGCGCGGGGAGCGGAAGCCGCGGGAGAGCACCGCGTACCCGGCGGCGGACCAGCCCAGCCAGCCGGTGACGGCGACGAGGTCGCCGGGCTGGGCGCCCGCGCGTGTCACCGGTTCGTGGTTGCGCAGATCACCGAGGGCGGTGATCGACACCATGATGGTGTCGCCGCGCACCACGTCGCCGCCGACCACGGAGGCGCCCGCGACCTGGCACTCGTCCCGCAGCCCGTCCATCAGCTCGGTCGGCCAGGTGACCGGGAGTTCGGCGGGGACGACCAGGCCGAGCAGCAGGGCGGTCGGTACGGCGCCCATGGCGGCGATGTCCGCGAGGTTCTGGGCGGCCGCCTTGCGGCCCACGTCGTACGCCGTGGACCAGTCCCGGCGGAAGTGCCGCCCCTCCACGAGTATGTCGGTGCTCGCCACGACCCGGCGGTCCGGGGCGGCGACCACCGCGGCGTCGTCGCCGGGGCCGACCCGGACCGCCGGGGTGGTGGTGAGACGGGAGGTGAGCTCCCTGATGAGCCCGAACTCCCCGAGCTCACCAACAGTGCCCTTCATAGCCCTTTCGCCCCTTCTGTCCCTGTCCGTTCCCGGTCGCGCGTTCACGCGGTCCTCGTTACGGTCGAGATGACCGTCAACTTCTGTCCTACCTGCACCCCGGCGCGCGGGCCACGTGCTCCGTGGGTCTCCCCGTGGCGTACGGCGACGCGATACCGTGGCGTTCCTTTTCCCCACATGATCCTCGTGGCCGCCCTGGAGGTTCCGTGGTACAGGCGTACATCCTGATCCAGACGGAGGTCGGCAAGGCGTCGACCGTCGCCGAGACGATCAGCAAACTGCCTGGTGTGATCCAGGCCGAGGACGTGACCGGACCGTACGACGTCATCGTGCGCGCCCAGGCCGACACCGTGGACGACCTCGGCCGGATGGTGGTCGCCAAGGTCCAGCAGGTGGAGGGCATCACGCGCACACTGACCTGCCCGGTCGTCCATCTGTAGCCCCCGTCTACCCTTGGGCCGGTGAGCTCTTTCCGTCACCGGCTTCTCGGCCTGCCCGTCCTCGCCGTGCTGATCACCGCCGCGGGCTGCTCCTCAGCAGACGACGCTGCCACCGCGGCGGTTCCCAGCCCGGACACACCGGTCACCGAGCTGTGCCGGAACCTGGACAAGGCCCTGCCGCGGAAGGTGGACGGACTGAGCCGCGAGGACCCGCGGCCCGCCTCCGCGCTGACCGCGGGCTGGGGAAGCCCGGCGATCATACTGCGCTGCGGTGTCCCGCGGCCGCCGAAGATGATCGACCCCGAGGTCGCCGAGGGCAGGGACCCCGACGCGGTGACCGGCGGGGTGAACGGCGTCGACTGGCTGATGGAGAAGCAGGACGACGGCGCCTACCGCTTCACCAGCGCCAACCGCAGGGCGTATGTCGAGGTGGACGTGGAGAAGGGGCGGGACAGCTCCTCCGTCCTGGTCGAGCTGGCCCCGGCCGTCAAGAAGGCGATCCCCGAGGGGATCGCCGACTGAGCACCGGCCGGCCGCCGACCGGAACGGACGGGTCAGCGCAGGCCCGTCGGGCGCCGCAGCGCCGCCTGGACCAGACGGTCCACCAGCTCCGGGTAGGAGACGCCGGTGGCCTGCCACATCTGCGGGTACATCGAGATGGGCGTGAAGCCGGGCATGGTGTTGATCTCGTTGATCACGAACTCGCCGTCCTCGGCGAGGAAGAAGTCCGCGCGGACCAGACCCTCGCAGGAGGCCGCCTCGAACGCCTCCACCGCCAGCCGCCGCACCTCGGCGGTCTCCTCCTCGGTCAGCGGGGCGGGCACGATGCCGGGCGTGGAGTCGATGTACTTCGCCTCGAAGTCGTAGTACGCGTGCGCATCGGGCGGCGGGATCTCGGCCGGTACGGAGGCGCGCGGGCCGTCCTCGAACTCCAGCACCCCGCACTCGATCTCCCGGCCGCGCACGGCGGCCTCCACGAGCACCTTCGGGTCGTGCCGCTGGGCCTCCTCGATCGCCTCGTCCAGGCCCGAGAGGTCCTCGACCTTGGTGATGCCGATGGACGAGCCCGCGCGCGCGGGCTTCACGAACAGCGGCCAGCCGTGCTCGCCGGCGAAGTCGACGATCTTCTTGCGGGCGGCGGAGGCGTCCCGCTCCCACTCGCGCGGCCGGATCACCACGTACGGGCCGACCTTGAGCCCGAAGGAGGTGAACACCCGCTTCATGTACTCCTTGTCCTGGCCGACGGCCGAGGCGAGCACGCCCGAGCCCACGTAGGGCACCCCGGACAGCTCCAGCAGGCCCTGGAGGGTGCCGTCCTCGCCGTAGGGGCCGTGCAGCACCGGGAAGACCACGTCGACCTCGCCGAGCGCCTTGGGCACCGAACCGGGCTCGCTGTAGACGACTTCGCGGTTGGCCGGGTCGACGGGGAGCACCACGCCGCCCTCGGCGGACTCGGCGAGTTCCTCGACGCTCGGCGTACGGCGGTCGGTGATCGCCATGCGTTCCGGCTCGTCGGCGGTCAGGGCCCAGCGGCCGTCCGTCGTGATGCCGATCGGCAGGACCTCGTACTTGGAGCGGTCGATGGCGCTCAGCACCGCGCCGGCGGTGACCACGGAGATCCCGTGTTCGGAGCTGCGCCCGCCGAACACGACGGCCACGCGAGGCTTGCGGGACGGCTGCTCAGGGCTCTGGGGGAGGTTCTCGGTGCTCATATCGCGATGAGAGTACCCGTTGGTAGGGCCGCAGGGCAGCGTTGGCGGCCCGGGGTCGCTCAGCGTCGCTCGGGCTTCGCACTGCGCGACATCAGCTCCTTGAGGGCCACCACCGGGGGCTTGCCCTCGTGCACGATGCCGACGACCGTCTCGGTGATGGGCATGTCGACGCCGTGCCGGCGCGCCAGATCCAGCACGGACTCGCACGACTTGACGCCCTCGGCGGTCTGCTTGGTGACCGCGATGGTCTCCTGGAGGGTCATGCCCCTGCCGAGGTTG
The DNA here is from genome assembly GCF_032658145.1 of Streptomyces sp. MK7. NCBI lineage: Bacteria > Bacillati > Actinomycetota > Actinomycetes > Kitasatosporales > Streptomycetaceae > Streptomyces > Streptomyces sp. MK7. The sequence continues at coordinate 167,148 of NZ_JAVACL010000009.1, read as the reverse complement.
GTGCCGAAGGTGTGGTTGCGCGACAGCGGCGAGGAGCAGGTGGCCACCAGGTCGCCGAGGCCGGCGAGTCCGGAGAAGGTCAGCGGGTCGGCGCCCAGGGCCATCCCCAGCCGGGTGGTCTCGGCCAGCCCGCGGGTGATGAGCGAGCCCTTGGCGTTGTCGCCGAGACCCATGCCGTCCGCGATGCCGACGGCCAGCCCGATCACGTTCTTGACGGCGCCGCCCAGTTCGCAGCCGACTACGTCGGTGTTGGTGTACGGGCGGAAGTACGGGGTGTGGCAGGCGGCCTGGAGCCGCTGGGCGACGGCCTCGTCGGTGCAGGCCACCACGGCGGCGGCCGGCATGCGGGCAGCGATCTCGCGGGCCAGGTTGGGCCCGGTGACCACGGCGATGCGGTCGGCGTGAACCTTGGCGACGTCCTCGATCACCTCGCTCATGCGCATCGCCGAACCGAGTTCGACACCCTTCATCAGCGAGATGAGGACCGTGTCCGGCGCGAGCAGCGGCCGCCACTGGGCCAGGTTGCCGCGCAGGGTCTGCGAGGGGACGGCCAGCACGGTGAAGTCGGCGTCGCGGGCGGCCTCGGCGGCGTCCGCGGTGGCCCGCAGGTTCTCCGGGAGTTCCATGCCGGGCAGGTAGTCCGGGTTGGTCCGGGTGGAGTTGACGGCCTCGGCGAGTTCGGCGCGGCGGGCCCACAGGGTGACGTCGCAGCCGGCGTCGGCGAGGACCATCCCGAAGGCGGTGCCCCACGATCCGGTGCCGAAGACGGCCGCCTTGACCGGCCTGACCGGCTCGCTCACGTGCCCTGCCCCTCTTCCTGGACGGCTTCCCGCGCTGCCTCCGGTGCCGTTTCGCGCGCCGCCTCCGGTGCCGCTTCCCGGTCCGCCGGCCCGGGCCGGCCGGACGTCGCGGACCTGCCCTGCGTCCGGGACCGGGCCTGCGCCTGGGCCTGGTTCTGCTCCTGGGTCCTGCGGCGCTGCTCGATCCGCTCCCGGCGCGGGTCGTAGGGCACGGCGGGGGCCTTCTCGCCGCGGATGTGCTCCAGCTGGCGCGTGATGGCCGCCATGATGGCCTCGGTGGCCTCCTTCAGCAGCTCCGGGGTCATCTCCTTGTCGTAGAAGGGCGACAGGTCCACGGGCGGGCCGGCGAGCACGTGGTGCGTCTTGCGCGGCAGGAGGTTCGGCTTCTTGGCGTAGGGCGGCAGGAGTTCGTTGGCGCCCCACTGGGCGACAGGAATCACCGGGCACTTGGTCTGGAGGGCGACCCGCGCGGCGCCCGTCTTGCCGGTCATCGGCCAGCCGTCCGGGTCGCGGGTGAGGGTGCCCTCGGGGTAGAAGGCGACGCACTCGCCGCGCTCCACGGCGTCGATGGCGGCGCGGAAGGCACTCAACGCGTCCGTGCTCTCGCGGTAGACGGGGATCTGCCCGGTGCCGCGCATCGCGGCACCCACGAGTCCCTTCTTGAAAAGGCCGCTCTTCGCCAGGAATCGCGGCACCCGCCCGGTGTTGTACTGGAAGTGGGCGTAGGCGAAGGGGTCGATGTGGGAATTGTGGTTCACCACGGTGATGAATCCGCCGTCGGCCGGAATGTTCTCGATTCCGCGCCAGTCCCGCTTGATCAGAACCAGCAGCGGTGGTTTGCAGATCACCGCTGCGAAGCGGTACCAGAAGCCGATTCTGCGGCGGGGCACGCGGACACCTTCCTCTAGGACTGCCCCCGGGGCCGGGGGCCGCACAAGTGTCGCCCCATGCCGCCGGTCTGTCGAGAACACCGTACGCCCGACCGTCGCCCGCGCCCGCTCTTGCAGGGGGTTCGGCGCCCCCGGGCCGAGTCCGCGAGCGCCAGACGGGCCGGGGAGAATGTCCGGGACGAGAGAGGGGCGAACGCCCGTGCAGTGGACCTTGGTCATCCCCCTGAAGCCCCTGACGCGGGCCAAGAGCAGGCTCTCGGACACCGCTGACGACGGGGTCCGCCCGGGCCTCGCCCTCGCCTTCGCGCAGGACACCGTGGCGGCGGCGCTGGCCTGTCCAGCGGTCGCGGATGTGGCGGTCGTCACGAACGACGCCGTGGCCGGGCGGGAGCTGGCCGCACTGGGCGCGCGGATCGTCCCGGACGCGCCGCGCGCCGGCCTGAACGCCGCCCTCACGCACGGGGCGGCGGCCGTACGGGCATCGCGCCCCGAAAGTCCCCTGGCGGCTCTGAACGCCGATCTTCCGGCGCTCCGGCCGCTGGAATTGGCCCGGGTTCTGAATACGGCCGCGAAATTCCCGCGCGCATTTCTCGCGGACGCCGCGGACATCGGAACGACGCTTCTCGGTGCGGCCCCGGAGCATGAATTGCTTCCGTGTTTCGGGACGGATTCCCGCGCCCGTCACCGGGCCTCCGGCGCGGTGGAACTGAGGCTCGACGGGGTCGGTTCCGTACGCCAGGACGTGGACACCGGCGCGGACCTGCGGGCGGCCCTGGCCCTCGGGGTGGGCCCGCACACGGCGGCGGTGTCGGCGGGGTTGCTGATTCCCGGGTCCTAGGGGGTGTCTCGTCGATCAGGCTGGATCAGGGAGCGGCGACTGGTGCCGTACGTCGCAAGGCGGAGGAGGGAGTCGATGCGGAGCATCGGCGACCGACGACAACGCGGCGAGGTGCGGCACCAGTCGCCGCGAGCCCGGCATGACCGGCGAGACACCCCCTGGGGGGTGCCGCGGGCGCCGGGCGCGGGGAACCGCGCGACCAGCCATGACGCACCCGCACCTCGCCGACGTCCGACAGCACCACGGCGACGGCGGACAGCCGCCGCGGGCACTACGCTGGCCGCCATGCAGGCGACCGCATACACGTACGACCCTTACAGCCGCAGCGGGCAGGTGCTTCTGGACGACGGCACCCCGGTGCCCTTCGACGCCTCGGCGTTCGACGCGGGCGGCCTGCGACTGCTGCGCCCGGGGCAGCGGGTGCGGATCGAGACGGAGGGCGAGGGGGCCGCCCTGCGGATCACGCTGGTGACGCTGCAGACCTTCTGAGACCCGAAAACGCCGCGGGCCGGGCTCCCTCGGGAGTCCGGCCCGGCGCGTGGGTACCTGCTCGCGCCTACTTGCTGCGGGCGGTGGTCTTCTTGGCGGTGGTCTTGCGAGCGGTCGACTTCTTGGCCGGGGCCTTCTTCGCCGTCGCCTTCTTCGCCGGGGCCTTCTTGGCCGTGGTCTTCTTCGCCGCGGCCGCGGCCGTGGTCTTCTTGGCCGCAGTGGTCTTCTTGGCCGCCGCGGTCGTCTTCTTCGCAGGGGCCTTCTTGGCCGCCGCCTTCTTCGCGGCGGCCTTCTTGGCCGCACCCGTCGTCTTCTTCGTGGCGGCCTTCTTGCCGGCCGCCTTGGCGATGGTGGCGGTCGGCCCGGTCAGGCTGCCCTTGGGCGCCTTCTTCACCGCGATGTCGTGCTTCGGGAGCTTCTTCGAGCCGCTCACCAGGTCCTTGAAGCCCTGGCCGGCCCGGAAGCGGGGAACGGAGGTCTTCTTGACCCGCACCCGCTCACCCGTCTGCGGGTTGCGGGCGTAGCGCGCCGGACGGTCCACCTTCTCGAAGGACCCGAAGCCGGTGACCGAGACCCGGTCTCCCCCGACGACCGCGCGGACGATGGCGTCCAGTACCGCGTCGACGGCGTCGGCGGCCTGCTGCCGGCCGCCCATCTTGTCGGCAATCGCTTCTACGAGCTGCGCCTTGTTCACGTCTTCCCCTTCGGAGACCTTGCCAGAACGAAAGTGTTCAAGCTTTTTCGCACGTTAGGCAGATATATACCGCAAATCAAACACGAAACGGGCTAATCACCCTTGTGCCGCAGCGGACTCGGTCGGCCTCGAAGTTGATCAGGCTTCCTCTTCGGGGATTCGACCCTCGTCGAGGTCCGCCGTGAACCGCTCCAGTCGCCTTGTCGCAGCGGCGAGATCGTGCTTGGCCGCGGCCGTAATGACCAGCAGCTTCCGGGTCAGCGCCATCCGTACGCCCTCCGGGACTTGCAGTGCGCGCACTCTTGCGTGCGCTTCCTTGAGTTGGGCCGCGACCGCCGTATAGAGCTCGAGTTGGCCGTCGTTGTCCATGCACAGATTGTGCCATCTGGGGCGAGTTGTCGCCTGCGCAGGGGACAACTACCGCCTCGGACGGTCTTCCGGGCGCCTCCTCCGGCCGGGGCCTCGGCTCTCGCGTACCCCGGCAAAAACCCTCCTAACGTGGGAAGTTGGCCTGCCGCACGGCGGCGCGCCGGGGGCGCGGGCCCGAAAAACGGCTGTACCCCCGATCGTGGCGATCGGGGGTACAGGGGCGTTTCGTGGTGGCCGAAACCCGCCGTTGATCAGACCAGCAGCGTGCGCGGCTTGAAGGACGGGCGCTTCGCCTCGTAGGCGGCGATGGCGTCCTCGTTCTTCAGGGTGATCGAGATGTCGTCCAGGCCGTTCAGCAGCCGCCAGCGGGAGTTCTCGTCCAGCTCGAAGGAGGCGGTGACGCCCTCTGCGCGCACCTCGCGCTCGACGAGGTCGACGGTGATCTCGGCCTGCGGGTCCCGCTCCGTGAGCTCCCACAGCGCGTCCACGATCTTCTGCTCCAGGACCACCGTGAGCAGGCCGTTCTTCAGCGAGTTGCCCCGGAAGATGTCGGCGAAGCGGGAGGAGATCACGGTCTTGAAGCCGTAGTTCTGCAGCGCCCAGACGGCGTGCTCACGGGAGGAGCCGGTGCCGAAGTCGGGGCCGGCGACCAGGACCGAGGCGCCCTGCCGCTCCGGGCGGTTGAGCACGAACTCGGGGTCCTTGCGCCAGGCCTCGAACAGCCCGTCCTCGAACCCGTCGCGGGTGACCTTCTTGAGCCAGTGGGCGGGGATGATCTGGTCGGTGTCGACGTTGGAGCGGCGCAGCGGGACGGCCCGGCCGGTGTGGGTGGTGAAGGCTTCCATGATTGATCAGACTCCAGCGGGCGTACGGGTTGCGGCGTCGGACAGGTCGGCCGGGGAGGCCAGGTGGCCCAGGACGGCGGTGGCGGCCGCGACCTGCGGCGACACCAGGTGCGTACGGCCGCCCTTGCCCTGCCGGCCCTCGAAGTTGCGGTTGGAGGTGGAGGCGGAGCGCTCGCCCGGGGCCAGCTGGTCGGGGTTCATGCCCAGGCACATCGAGCACCCGGCGTGCCGCCATTCGGCGCCGGCCTCCTTGAAGACCACGTCCAGGCCCTCGGAGACGGCCTGCAGGCCCACGCGCGCGGAGCCCGGGACGACCAGCATCCGTACGCCGTCGGCGACTTTGCGGTCCTTCAGGATCGCGGCGGCGGCGCGCAGGTCCTCGATGCGCCCGTTGGTGCAGGAGCCTACGAAGACGGTGTCCACCTCGACGGAGCGCAGCGGCTGTCCGGCCTCCAACCCCATGTACTCCAGGGCCTTTTCGGCGGCCAGGCGCTCCGAAGCGTCTTCGTACGAAGCGGGGTCGGGGACGGACGCCGAAAGCGGCGCACCCTGGCCGGGGTTGGTGCCCCAGGTGACGAACGGGGACAGTGCGGCGGCGTCGATGACGACCTCGGCGTCGAACTCGGCGTCGTCGTCGGTCTTCAGCGTCCTCCAGTACGCGACCGCGGCGTCCCAGTCGGCGCCCTCGGGGGCGTGCGGGCGGCCCTTGAGGTACGCGAACGTGGTCTCGTCGGGGGCGATCATGCCCGCCCGGGCGCCGGCCTCGATCGACATGTTGCAGATGGTCATGCGGGCCTCCATCGAGAGCTTCTCGATGGCGGAGCCGCGGTACTCCAGGACGTAGCCCTGGCCGCCGCCCGTGCCGATCCTGGCGATGATCGCCAGGATCAGGTCCTTGGCCGTGACCCCCTCGGGCAGTTCGCCGTCGACGGTGATCGCCATGGTCTTCGGGCGGGCCATCGGCAGCGTCTGGGTGGCCAGCACGTGCTCGACCTGGGAGGTGCCGATGCCGAACGCCAGCGCGCCGAAGGCGCCGTGCGTGGAGGTGTGCGAGTCACCGCAGACCACGGTCGTGCCGGGCTGGGTGAGGCCCAGCTGAGGGCCCACGACGTGGACGACGCCCTGCTCGACGTCGCCCAGCGGGTGCAGCCGGACGCCGAAGTCGGCGCAGTTCTTGCGCAGCGTCTCCAGCTGGGCGCGGGAGACCGGGTCCGCGATCGGCTTGTCGATGTCCAGGGTCGGGGTGTTGTGGTCCTCGGTGGCGATGGTCAGGTCGAGGCGGCGCACGCCGCGCCCGCTCTTGCGGAGGCCGTCGAAGGCCTGGGGGCTGGTCACCTCGTGCAGCAGGTGCAGATCGATGAAGAGGAGGTCGGGCTCGCCCTCGGCGCGCCGGACGACGTGGTCGTCCCAGACCTTCTCCGCGAGTGTCCTACCCATCGCTGTTCCCTCCGGCCGGCAGGTGTCCACCGACCCAACTAGAGATCTTGAGGAGGCGTCGCCCGCGCCCCTGCGTCCGGGCAACCGCCACCAGGCCCGTTGATCCGCGGGCCGCTGTGCCTTCGTGACATCCAGAGTGGCGTGTTCCACGGAAAATTGAACTTGCGTTTCACAGAGTGAGACGCAAGTATCGTTTCATGGACAACAGCAGCGGCGTCGGCGTTCTGGACAAGGCAGCCCTTGTCCTGAGCGCCCTGGAGTCCGGTCCGGCCACCCTCGCGGGTCTGGTCGCGGCGACCGGACTGGCACGACCCACGGCCCACCGGCTGGCCGTGGCCCTGGAACACCACCGCATGGTGGCGCGCGACATGCAGGGTCGGTTCATTCTCGGCCCCCGCCTGGCGGAACTGGCCGCGGCCGCGGGTGAGGATCGTCTCCTCGCCACCGCGGGCCCGGTGCTCACCCATCTCCGGGACATCACGGGCGAGAGCGCGCAGCTCTACCGCCGCCAGGGCGACATGCGCATCTGCGTCGCCGCCGCGGAGCGCCTGTCCGGCCTTCGGGACACGGTCCCGGTCGGTTCGACGCTGACGATGAAGGCGGGCTCCTCGGCACAGGTACTGATGGCCTGGGAGGAGCCGGAGCGGCTGCACCGCGGCCTCCAGGGCGCCCGCTTCACGGCGACGGCCCTGTCGGGCGTACGGCGCCGGGGCTGGGCCCAGTCGATCGGCGAGCGCGAGCCGGGCGTCGCCTCCGTCTCCGCGCCGGTGCGCGGCCCGTCGAACCGGGTGGTGGCCGCGGTGTCCGTCTCCGGCCCCATCGAGCGCCTCACGCGCCACCCGGGCCGCATGCACGCCCAGGCGGTCATCGACGCCGCCGCCCGCCTCTCCGAGGCCCTCCGCCGCTCCGGCTGACCGCACCGACCGCACCCGCCAGTACAGGGCCGGCCTCAACGCCGCGGCGGGCCCTGCCGGGCGGTGGCGACGGACGACCGCCGACCAGGCGCACCGCGACCCACGCTAACGGAAGGGAGCGGCGCTCCGTCACGGGCGCCCGCCGAGCCCGGAAGAGCGGACACCTCCGCCCCGCGGGCGGTACCCCACCTGCACTCAGGCCCGCGTCCCCTACGGCCCGCTTCAGGGCCACAGCCCACGACCGGATCCGGCACCGCGCGACCGGGGCGCGTTCGCCCGCGGGGCCCGGGCCGCTCCTCGTCGACGCGCCCACGGCCGAGGAAGGCGAGCGAAGAACACGGCCGAGGAACGGGGCCGGACAGCCGGCCGGCGCCCGTCCGCCCCCACAGGTGATCCCCCGGCCGTGTCCGTTCAGCCCGGCCGGATGTCGTTCAAGAGGCTCGGAGGCGGTCCGCCGCCCGGTCTCCGCGGCGGCCCACCGGGACGACTCCGGTGGCCCTGCCCAGGCCGTACTCCGGCATGTTCATGTAGATCGACTCATGGGAGCCCGCCGGGACGACGTACGTCTCGTGCCAGAAGCCGACCTTGCCCTTGCCCTCCCGCAGCCGCCGGTTGAAGGCGGCCCAGGCCGGGTGGTGACGGTGGTCCGGGGCGACGGCGTAGGCGAGGAGCTTCTCCTTCGACTCCCAGTACTGGACGAGGTACGCCTCGCGTGGCCCGCCGAGCAGGGCCTTGCAGCCCAGCAGCCCGCTGTCCTTGCCGCGGGCGAGCTCCGCGATCATCGGTCCCATCGCCCTGGCCACCGGCCACCAACTCCGCACCGCGGCAAAGCTGTTGATCCGCATGCCGATCAGGAAGACCACCACCTCGCCCTCACCCGCGGCGGTCATGCGCCCTTCGATCAGCCTCGCACCCATGACGTCCCCCATCCCTCACGCCGATTGCGTCGGCGGCTTCGGCAACTTATTGGATAGCACCACTATCCATGCTTGGATAGTGACACTACCCAAGCGCGGACGCAAGAGGGCACAAGAGGAAAGGGCACGGCACCGGGATGCGACTGGCGGAGCTGAGCACACGCAGCGGGGTCTCCACGGCAACGATCAAGTACTACCTGCGCGAGGGACTGCTGCACCCCGGCCGCCGGATCACGGCCACCCAGGCCGAGTACGACGAGGGACATCTGCGGCGGCTGCGGCTGGTGCGGGCACTGATCCAGGTGGGGCGGATCCCGGTGAACTCGGCACGCGAGGTGCTCGCCGCCCTCCAGGACGAGGAGCTGGACCGGAACAGACGGCTGGGCACGGCGGTATGGGCCCTGCCGCACGGCCCGGCGCCCGACGAGGGCGACCCGGCCACCGACACCGCCCGGCGTACCGCCGCCGAGCTCATGGACCGGCTCGGCTGGTGCTACGGCGGCCCGTCCGGCGAGACGCCGACCGCACCGGCGTACGGAATGCTGGTGACCGCGATCGCCGCGCTCGCCCGGCTCGGCTACCCATGCGCCACCGCCGACTTGGAGCCGTACGCCCGCGCGATGGAGCGGATCTCGGTGACCGACCTGGACCTGGTCGAGCGGTACGGGACGCCGGACGAGCAGGTGGAGGCCGCGGTGGCGCTGACCGTGTTGTACGAGCCGGTACTGCTCAGCCTGCGCCGGCTGGCCGAGGCCGAGGAGTCGCGGCGGCGGTTCGGCGGAAAGTGAGCCGGAGGGCTTCCGCCGGAAGGGTGGCGCCGGCGGTCGCACCTGGACATGGGCGCCCCCGACACGCCGAAGGGCCCTCCCGAGGGAGGGCCCTTCCGACTGCGTACCCCCGACCGGATTCGAACCGGCGCTACCGCCTTGAGAGGGCGGCGTGCTAGGCCGCTACACAACGGGGGCGCGATCTTGCGTTTCCGCAGATCAGCTGGTCTACCTGGACTCGAACCAAGACTAACTGAACCAGAATCAGTCGTGCTGCCAATTACACCATAGACCAAGATGGTTTAGACCATTGAGGTCGTCACCTTCAGTACCCCCGACCGGATTCGAACCGGCGCTACCGCCTTGAGAGGGCGGCGTGCTAGGCCGCTACACAACGGGGGCCCTGATCCCGAAGGATCCGTACCCCCGACCGGATTCGAACCGGCGCTACTGCCTTGAGAGGGCAGCGTGCTAGGCCGCTACACAACGGGGGCTTGCGGATGAGATCCGCGGTGCAGATGAGCTCTGCGAGCTGGCCTACCTGGACTCGAACCAAGACTAACTGAACCAGAATCAGTCGTGCTGCCAATTACACCATAGGCCACTGGAACGCAAGCCCCGGAGGGGTTCTTGTTCTAGCTGGTGCGCCGTTGGGTTCCGGCCTTCCGGCCCGCTCCCCGCGGCGCAGGAAGAACATTACCTGAAGGTGGACGGGGCTCCAAAACGGGTATCGGCGCCGAGCACCCCCGGGAGTTCGGCGGGGGAGGCGATCCGGCGCGGGACGGCGCCCCCCGCGCCCCCGGGGCCACCGGACTTGCCGGGGCCGCCGTCGCGTACACCGTCGCGGTCGATCCAGACCGACAGCAGACCGGCCTCGGCCGCGCCCCGCGCGTCGATCTCCGGGTGGTCGCCGACGTACGCGACCTGGTGCGGGGCGAGTGCCAGGGCCTCGCAGGCCGCGTGGAACGCCCCGGCCTCCGGCTTGGACACCCCCAGCTCCGCGGCGCACAGCACCGCCTCGAAACGGTCGCGCACGCCGAGGACGCGCAGCTTGCGCTCCTGGACGGGCAGGCTGGAGTTGGACAGCACGGCGTGCCGGTAGCCGGCGGCGAGGGCGTCCAGGGCGGGCAGCACGTCCGGGAAGAGGGCCCAGGCGGTCTCGTAGTGCCCCAGATAGCGCTCGAACCAGGCGTCGGCCTCGGCGTCGGTCAGCTCCGGCCGGCCCAGGAAGACCCGCACCCGGTCCCGCCGCTGCCCCTCGAAGGACACCTCGCCGGCGGAGAACCGCGCCCACTGGGCATCGGTGATCCGCCGCCAGTGCGCCAGGGCCTCCTCCACCGGCCCGTACCCGTCCAGCAGCCGCTCGGCCACCAGATGCGCCCGCATACCGGCCCGGTCGGCCGCGGTGTAGTCGAACAGCGTGTCGTCGACGTCCCACAGGACGGCCCGGATCGTCATGGAACCGACGGTACCGCCGGCGGGGTGACGGCGTCCCGCACTCCCTGGCCGGCACGCAGTCCCCCTGAGCGGCACGCACTCCCCCTGAGCAGCGCCAAGGGGCGGCAGCCGGAGTTCCGGTCGCCGCCCCTCTCGCACGGCCGGCTACGCGGCGAGCTTCGCCAGGGCCGCGTCGATGCGGGTCAGGGTCCTGTCCTTGCCCAGGACCTCCAGGGACTCGAACAGGGGCAGGCCCACCGTGCGGCCGGTGACGGCGACGCGGACCGGGGCCTGGGCCTTGCCGAGCTTGAGGCCGTGGGCCTCGCCGGCGGCCAGAACGGCCTCCTTCAGGGCGTCAGGGGAGGTCCAGTCCGCCGACTCCAGCTTCTCGCGGGCCGTCCGCAGAAGGGCGTCGCTGCCCTCCTTCATCGCCTTCGTCCAGCTCGCCTCGTCCTCGGCCGGCTCCGGCAGGAACAGGAAGTCGACGTTGTCCGTGATCTCCGACAGCACCTTCAGACGGGTCTGCGCGTGCGGGGCGATCGCCTGCCACTTGGCCTCGTCGAAGTCCTCCGGGGCCCAGGGGGCGAACGGGGCCTGCAGCCAGGGACGGCAGCGCTCCGTGAAGTCCTTCACGTCGAGCATGCGGATGTGGTCGGCGTTGATCGCCTCGCACTTCTTCAGGTCGAAGCGCGCCGGGTTGGGGTTCACGTCCGAGATCTCGAAGGCCGCGACCATCTCCTCGACGGAGAAGATGTCCTGGTCGGCCGAGAGCGACCAGCCGAGCAGGGAGAGGTAGTTGAGCAGGCCCTCGGGCAGGAAGCCGCGCTCGCGGTAGAGGTTCAGCGAGGACTGCGGGTCGCGCTTGGAGAGCTTCTTGTTGCCCTCGCCCATCACGTACGGCAGGTGCCCGAACTCGGGGATCCGCTTCGCGATGCCCAGCTCGATCAGCGCCTTGTACAGGGCGATCTGGCGCGGGGTGGACGAGAGCAGGTCCTCGCCGCGCAGGACGTGGGTGATCTCCATCAGCGCGTCGTCGACCGGGTTGACCAGCGTGTACAGCGGGGCGCCGTTGGCACGGACGATGCCGTAGTCCGGCACGTTCTCCGGGGTGAACGTCAGCTCGCCGCGGACCAGGTCGGTGAAGGTGATGGTCTCGTCGGGCATGCGGAAGCGGACGATGGGCGTACGGCCCTGTGCCCGGTACTCCTCGACCTGCTCGGCACTCAGGTCGCGGCAATGTCCGTCGTAGCCGGACGGCTTGCCGGCGGCGCGGGCGGCCTCGCGGCGGCTGTCCAGTTCCTCCTGCGAGCAGTAGCAGTGGTAGGCGTGGCCGGCGTCGAGCAGCTTCTGGGCGACGTCCTTGTAGATGTCCATGCGCTGCGACTGGCGGTACGGCGCGTGCGGGCCGCCGACCTCGGGGCCCTCGTCCCAGTCGAAGCCCAGCCAGCGCATCGCGTCGAGGAGCTGGCTGTACGACTCCTCGGAGTCGCGGGCCGCGTCGGTGTCCTCGATGCGGAACACGAATTGAGCGCCGCTGCCCTGGTGGTGCCGGGCGAACGCCCAGTTGAACAGGGCGGTGCGGACCAGGCCCACGTGGGGGTTACCGGTGGGCGAGGGGCAGAAACGGACGCGTACGGGAGTGCCGGGTGCGCTAGCCACGCTTGACAACCTTGTTGGTGAGAGTGCCGATGCCTTCGATGGTGACGGCGACCTCGTCGCCGACGTTCAGGGGGCCGACCCCTGCCGGGGTGCCCGTGAGGATCACGTCGCCGGGGAGCAGCGTCATGGCCTCGGAGATGTTGACGATCAGCTCCTCGATGGGGTGGATCATCTCGCTGGTGCGGCCCAGCTGCCGCTGCTCGCCGTTGACGGTGAGCTGGACGGTCAGGTCGGACGCGGCGGCCAGGTCGATGTCCGTCTCCACCCAGGGGCCCAGCGGGCAGGAGCTGTCGAAGCCCTTGGCCCGCGCCCACTGCTTCTCGCGCCGCTGGACGTCGCGGGCGGTGACGTCGTTGGCGCAGGTGTACCCGAAGATCACGTCCTGGACGCGGTCGCGCGGGACCTCGCGGCACAGGCGGCCGATCACCACGGCCAGCTCGGCCTCGTGGTGCAGTTCCTCGGAGAAGGAGGGGTACTGGATCGGGTCGCCGGAGCCGATCACCGAGGTGGACGGCTTGAAGAAGGCGAACGGGGCGTCCGGCACCTCGTTGCCGAGTTCGCGTGCGTGCTCGGCGTAGTTGCGGCCGAAGGCCACCACCTTGTTGGGGAGCACGGGCGGCAGCAGCCGTACCTTGCTCAGCGGCACCTTGGTGCCGGAGAGCTCGAAGTCCGCGAAGGGGATGCCCTTGATGATGTCGAGGACGAGCTCGTCCGGCTGGTCGCCCTCGACCGCGCCGAAGGCGACGTTCCCGTCGATGGAGAACCTGGCGATGCGCACGGGTTGCTTGGCCCCTTGACTGAGCTGGGAGGAGTCTGACGCTCCAGGCTAACGCGGCAGGGGGTGCCCGCGGGTCAGGCCGGATCAGGGAGCGGGGTCCGGTGCGTACAGCTGCAAGGCGGAGGAGGGAGTCGACGCGATCGGGGTGCCCCCGCGCGAGCTCGTTCGACCGTGGGGGAGTCGGAGACAGACGACAACGCCGCTGGGGGTCCCCCACGCCGTTGAGGCAGTGGGGGAGTGCGTGCCGGACCCCGCCAGCCCGGCCCGGCCCGCGAGGCTCCCCCTGGGCTCCGCGCAGCTCGCGCATTGCCGTGGGGCGCGGGCCCCGGACACGAAGGAGGGGCGCCCCTGGTCGTGGGGCGCCCCCGGTCTCCGTACAACTCTCCGTACGGCCTGGCCGGCCGCGGTGAGCAACCCGTGCGCGGTGCGCGTACTACTCCGTGACGGAGGCCGCGACCGGGGCCTCCATGAGGACGGTGCGCCTGGGGTTGGCGGTCTGGGTGGGGAGGGAGACGGAATGCTCCGGCAGGTCCGGCGTGTGCAGGACTTCGGCGTCCTCGAGGTGCGCCAGGGTCGTGCGCCGGGGGTTGGCTATGGTGCGGAACATCATCGTCGTCTTCACGGTTGTAAGAGACCTTGTCGTCTGCGGGCGCCTGGAGGGCCGTGCGAGCCCCTCGCCTGGGCGCGTTGTCGGTTTTGCCATTTCTGTAAAGCGTCAGGCTAAACATGCAATTCCCGCCGCAGACGTGAAGACCCCGTGTTCCCCATGTGAGTTTGCTCACTGCCGCATTGACAATCCGGACAATTTCCAGCCGCACCGCAACTCAGCGAAACGGACATTGACCCCCTGAAGCCATCATTCCGCTCCCGATCATGGCGACTGGGACACCTGAGGCGGCTCGTCGGCTCGTAGGGATATGTCCGGAATGCAGGAGATCACTTTCCACTTCCAGTGACGCACCCCTCACGCGGTGTCACGGAGGTCACAGCCTGACCCACATGCCTTGTTGGAGATCCTGCACTGTGCTGGAATGCCACGGACCGCCGCAGGATCGAGCCGGCGCGCAGGGGGCGCAACGCAGCGCCGAGTGGCGGCGAGAAGGGGGAACCAGCGCCGGTCACTCACGACCACCCGGGGAACGTTTTCAGGGCGTTCCCCACGACGCCGACACCGTCCTTCCGCTCGCGCGGAGGGGCGCCTGGTCCAGAGGTTGCGACGCTAGTGCAGGGACGTTTCAAGAGGGATGGCAGCGCTTCGGCGGAGCCGGAGTCGCACGACGGGACTGGCCCCATGAAGGGCAGTTCCTCGCCCCAGCACGCCCAGAACCCGGGCCCGGCTCCGTCCGGTGACGGCGGCGAGCGCCCCGGGCTCGCCGCGGCCGGCCCGGCGGCGTCGGCGAGCCCCGCCCCGACGGTGAAGCCGGCCAGGAGCCCGGGCCCCGTCGGCACCGGCTCGCGGATCGCGATGCGCAACTGGCGCATCTCCACCCGCCTGGTCTCGCTGCTGGCGCTGCCCGTGGTCGCGGCCACCTCGCTGGGTGCGCTGCGCATCAGCCAGAACATGGACGACATCCAGCAGCTGGACAACATGAAGCTGCTGACGGACATGACCAAGCAGGCCACCGAGCTGGCCATGGCTCTCGAGGACGAGCGCGACCAGTCGGCCGGCCCGCTGTCCCACCCGTCCAGCGCGAGCGCCATCGCCGTCAAGGGCTTCCGGGACAAGACCGACCGTGCCAAGGCCAACTTCCTCGACGCCTCCGAGGAGATCGACGCCGCCAGCAAGGACGGCAACCTCCAGGGTGTCCGCGACACCATCGTCGGTCTCGCCAGCGAGCTCAACGGCCTCGGCAAGATCCGCAAGACCGCCTACGAGAACGAGGGCAACTCGGCCCGGACCGTCGAGGCGTACCACCGGCTCATCACCGAGCTGCTCGGCCTGTCGCAGGACATGGCGGAGGCGACCAGCAACCCGGAGATGATCCAGCGCACCCGCGCGCTGTCCGCGTTCTCCTCCGCCAAGGAGTACGCCTCCGTCCAGCGCGCCGTCATCGCGGCCGCGCTGCCCGCGAACAACAGCAGCGAGGGCCACCTCTCCGAGAACGACCGTCTGTACGCGCAGTCGGCGCTGGAGGGCCAGACCTCGGAGCTCAACAGCTTCCGCAACATCTACGGCAGCGGTGTCGAGGACCTCCTGCGGCCCATCGAAGAGGGCAACCCGACGATCAAGGCCGCGGACACCTACGCCAAGCGTGCCCTGGACAGCGACACCGGTCTGGAGCAGCAGGACAAGCGCTCCTACCGCGACTGGGTCGACGACAGCTCGACCAAGATCGAGCAGATGAAGAAGATCGAGCACACGCTGCTCGAGAACATGGAGCAGAAGGCCCGCGAGCTGCGCAGCGCCACCGAGCAGGACGCCATCATCTCCGGTGCGCTGATCCTCCTGGTCCTCGGTGTGTCGCTGGTCGGCGCCTTCGTCGTGGCCCGCTCCATGATCCGTTCGCTGCGCCGCCTGCAGGAGACCGCCACCAAGGTCGCCCAGGACCGCCTGCCCGAGCTGGTCAAGCAGCTGTCGGAGTCCGACCCGCAGGACGTGGACACGTCCGTGGAGTCGGTCGGTGTGCACTCCCGGGACGAGATCGGCCAAGTGGCCGCGGCCTTCGACGAGGTGCACCGCGAGGCGGTCCGCCTCGCCGCCGAGCAGGCCCTGCTGCGGGGCAACGTCAACGCGATGTTCACCAACCTCTCGCGCCGCTCCCAGGGTCTGATCCAGCGCCAGCTGTCGCTGATCTCCGAACTGGAGTCCCGCGAGGCCGACCCGGACCAGCTGTCCTCGCTGTTCAAGCTGGACCACCTCGCCACGCGTATGCGCCGTAACGGTGAGAACCTCCTCGTCCTCGCGGGTGAGGAGCCCGGCCGGCGCTGGACCCGCCCGGTCCCGCTGGTCGACGTGCTCCGCGCCGCCGCGTCCGAGGTGGAGCAGTACGAGCGCATCGAGCTGGCCGCCGTGCCGACCACCGAGGTCGCCGGCCGCGTCGTCAACGACCTCGTGCACCTGCTGGCCGAGCTGCTGGAGAACGCGACCTCGTTCTCCTCGCCGCAGACGAAGGTCAAGGTCACCGGTCACGCGCTGCCCGACGGCCGGGTGCTCATCGAGATCCACGACACCGGTATCGGCCTCTCCCCCGAGGACCTGGCGGCGATCAACGAGCGGCTCGCCTCGCCGCCCACCGTGGACGTCTCCGTCTCCCGCCGCATGGGCCTGTTCGTGGTCGGTCGTCTGTCGCAGCGGCACGGCATCCGCATCCAGCTGCGTCCGTCGGACTCCGGCGGTACGACGGCCCTCGTCATGCTGCCGGTGGACGTCGCCCAGGGCGGCAAGAAGCCCGGTCCCGGCAAGCCCGGCGGTCCGGCCGCGGGCGGCCCGGCGGCCGCCGCTGCCGCCGCCGGCGCGGCCGCGGCACGACGCCAGAACGGCCAGGCGGGCGGCGGTGCGCTGGGCGCCGGCGGTGCCGGCCGGCTCGGCGCCGGGACCGCTCCGCGCGGCCAGGTCGGCGCCGGTCAGGGCCCCCGGGCCGCGCTGCCCGGCACGGGCGGCCGGCAGGGCGGACCCGGTGCGCCGGCCGGCCCGGGCGCGCCGCGCGGACCGCAGGGTCCGGCGCAGCCGCAGCAGGGCCGTCCCGCTCCGGCGGGCGCGGGCGGCGGCTTCGGCGGCCGTGCGCCGCAGGGCTTCGGCGACGGCCGGCCCGCGGACGGCCGTCCGGGCTACGCCGACGGAGGCCGCCAGGACACCTTCGGCGGGGGCGCCCGGCAGGACGCCTTCGGCGCGGGAGGCCGCCAGGACACCTTCGGTGGTGGCCTCCAGGACGCCTTCGGCGGGAACGCACCCGGTGGCGCGGCCCCGCAGCGTGCGGCCGGCGCCGAGCAGGGCGGGCAGCAGCAGCTTCCCTCGCGCGGTGGTCCGCGCGCGGAGCTGCCCGGCGGGAACCCGCAGCCGCGGACGCCGAGCTGGGGCAACGACGACGCGACGGGGCAGGCCGCCCTGGACGCGCCGCGCGGCCACGACGAGGCGGAGCAGGCGCAGACGTCCCGCATGCCGCGCATCGAGGACCACCAGGGTCCGGGCTCCACGGCCGAGATACCCGTGGTTCCCGCGTTCGACGACCGGCAGGGGCCGGCCGGCCCGGCGGACACCTCGTCGTTCCCCCGCCCCGACTTCGACGCCCCGCGCACGGGTGTGAACGGCGGCCAGAACACCGGCCAGTTCCCCGCTCCCGGCACGGGCGCCGGGCAGAACACGGGTTCGTTCGTGCGCTCGGACATCTTCGGTCCCTCCGCGCCGCACGCCCCGCAGAACAACCCCTCGGACACGGGCCAGTACATGGCCCCGCAGACCTACGACAACGGCTCCACCGGCCAGTACGCGGCCCCGCAGACCTACGACAACGGCTCCACCGGCCAGTACGCCGCGCCGCAGGTCTACGACAACGGCTCCACCGGCCAGTACCCGCAGCCCGGCTACAACGGCGGCGACACCGGCCAGTACGCCCTGCCCGGTCGTCAGGACCCCTCGTCCACCGGCCAGTTCGAGCGGCCGCAGGGCGGCCCGGCCGACTTCGGCGCCCCGCGCCGGCCGGCCCCGCAGCAGCAGCCCCCGCAGCAGCAGCGTCCGGCCCGTCAGGAGCCCGACAACAGGAGCGCCGCGCAGCGGCCCGACGAGGGACGTGGGCCGGGTGACGGGTGGGCACTGCCGCCGGCCACGGGCCCGGGCGACGGCCGCACCCCGCTGTACGACACCCTGGAGACCAACTGGTTCCGCGGTGAACGGCGGCCGGCCGGCCGGCCGGCTCCGGCCGCCCCGCAGCAGCAGGCCCCCACGGGCCCCCAGCGTCCCGCAGCCTCCGCCTGGCGCACCTCGCCCAACGACGAACTCGTCCGTCAGGCGGAGCGCGTAAGGCAGCCGGCCGCGGGCGGCGTCACCACCTCCGGCCTGCCGCGCCGGGTGCCCCGGGCGAACCTCGTCCCGGGCACGGCTCAGCAGCAACAGCACCAGAGCGGTCCGCAGGTCTCGCGTGCGCCTGACGACGTACGCGGCCGGCTGACCAATCTCCGTCGGGGCATCGCGCAGGGACGTCAGGCCGGTACCGGTCAGACGGGCAGCTTCCCGAGCCCCACTCACCAGCAGGAGCGTTAGTTGAGCCAGATGAGCCAGGCGGCACAGAACCTCAACTGGTTGATCACCAACTTCGTGGACAACACCCCCGGGGTGTCCCACACCGTCGTGGTGTCCGCGGACGGACTCCTTCTGGCGATGTCCGAAGGCTTCCCGCGTGACCGCGCGGACCAGCTCGCGGCGGTCGCGTCCGGCCTGACCTCGCTGACCGCCGGGGCCTCCCGGATCTTCGAGGGCGGCAACGTGGCGCAGACGGTCGTGGAGATGGAGCGCGGCTTTCTGTTCCTCATGTCCGTCTCGGACGGGTCGTCCCTGGCCGTGCTGGCCCACCCGGAGTGCGACATCGGCCTCGTCGGCTACGAGATGGCGCTCCTGGTCGACCGCGCGGGCGCGGTGCTCACACCCGACCTGCGCGCCGAACTACAGGGCAGTCTGCTCCACTGACCGGCCCCGGTACCACCCGTCTCACCAAATCACCGTCCGGCCGCCACAATCCCCCCACCGGCCCCGTCAGACGGCTTGCCCGACCGACTTGCTGTCCCGCCCGGAGGATTCATGACCCCGCCCACCGCCCATCATGATCCGTACGCCGAGCCGTACGGGGACGAGGGCGACCAGCCGCTGGTCCGTCCTTACGCGATGACCGGCGGCCGGACCCGGCCGCGCTACCAGCTCGCCATCGAAGCGCTGATCAGCACCACGGCCGACCCGGCAGCGCTGATGGGACTGCTCCCGGAGCACCAGCGGATCTGCCACCTGTGCCGCGAGGTGAAGTCGGTCGCCGAGGTGTCGGCGCTGCTCACCATGCCGCTGGGCGTGGCGCGGATCCTGGTCGCGGACCTGGCCGAGGCCGGTCTGGTGGCGATCCACCAGCCGGGCGGCGACGAGAACAACGGTGGCGCTCCGGATGTGACGCTGCTCGAAAGGGTGCTCAGTGGACTTCGCAAGCTCTGACGCGGGCCGGGCGACCACCTCGGCGAAGATCGTGGTGGCGGGCGGCTTCGGCGTGGGCAAGACCACGTTCGTCGGCGCCGTCTCGGAGATCAACCCGCTGCGCACGGAGGCCGTCATGACGTCCGCTTCGGCGGGCATCGACGACCTGACCCACACCGGGGACAAGACCACCACCACGGTGGCCATGGACTTCGGCCGTATCACCCTGGACCAGGATCTGATCCTGTACCTGTTCGGCACGCCCGGCCAGGACCGCTTCTGGTTCATGTGGGACGACCTGGTCCGCGGCGCCATCGGCGCGGTGGTCCTCGTGGACACCCGGCGGCTGGCCGACTGCTTCCCGGCGGTGGACTACTTCGAGAACAGCGGGCTGCCGTTCGTCATCGCCCTCAACGGCTTCGACGGCCAGCAGCCGTACACCCCGGACGAGGTCCGCGAGGCGCTCCAGATCGGACCCGACGCGCCGATCATCACCACCGACGCCCGGCATCGCGCGGACGCCAAGTCCGCCCTGATCACGCTGGTGGAACACGCGCTGATGGCCCGCCTGCGGTAACTCCGCTCCTCGTTCCGCACGGCACTCGAACCGCCGAGCACCTGGGCAAGTGCGCGGGTGCGCACGGCAGTTGCCGTAGCGATCGGCGTAGACGCACCGGGGCCGGCTGTGTCCTTTGACACGGTCGGCCCCGGTGTTCATAACGTTTCGGCAGAGGAATCGGGTGGTACGGCCACGCGTCGCGCACATCCGGTCTCACTGCGCGCACAATCACCCCGCCTTTTGGCGCGGCTCGCTCTTTATGACCGTTTTATCTGGGGCTTACATCACGCGGGACCTGCGGTCCCAACTGTTTGGAAGAGCGCACGTCGGCGTGCTGGAATGCCTGAACTGCCCCATGGTCAAGGACGTACTCACCAGTAGAGAGCCGTCCGCGGCGGACAGGGCTCTGAGAACGTGCGGCACGACGTAGGTGCCGACCGCCGAGAGGTTGTTGGTCGAGTGAGGCGAAGCAAGAACGGCTCCGAGCCGTCGGCCCGGGGCAACTTCACCCCGCCGCCGCGCGGTGCGGCGCCCGCACACGTGCCCGGTTCGGAGTCGGCGGCCACCCCCTCCCCCAGCGGAGGCCGTCTCTCCCCCCGCAACTGGCGGGTGCCCACCCGGCTGAACGCGATCCTGCTCATACCCGTGCTGGTCGGCCTCGTCATGGGCGGCTTCCAGGTCAAGAGCTCGATCGACACCTGGCAGGACGCCCAGGACGCCGAGAAGACCGCGCACCTGGTGCGCGCCTCCCTGACCTACGCCGACGCCCTGTACAACGAGCGAGACATCTCCGCCGCTCCCCTCCTCCAGGGCAAGGGCCCGGGCAACTCGACGGTCGCCCAGGCCCGGCAGCTGACCGACCAGGCCGCCCAGGGCTTCGACCAGGCCGCCAAGGACATGCCGCACAAGGCCGGTCTGGAGCGCCGGCTGAAGCTGTTCCGCGAGACGGAACCCGAACTCCAGACGCTGCGCGCCGCCGCGTACAGCTCCAAGCTGACCGGCGTGCAGACCGAGGAGGGCTACGTCAAGATCGCCCACCCGCTGATGGAGTTCGCCAACGAGCTCGGCCTGGGCACCGGCAACATCACCTCCTACGGCCGTACCGTCTACGCCATCTCCCTCACCAAGGCGGCCCTGTCCCTGGAGCGCTCGATCGGCATGCACATGCTGGTCAAGCCGGGTCCGGGCACGGGCAGCCTGGCCAGCCAGCGGGTGGCCCTGTCCTCCTACGCCTACCTGGAGGGCATCGCCGCCGAGGAGTACCTCGGCGGCGGCACGCAGGCCGACGCGGACAAGCTCCAGGCGCTGCAGCAGGAGATCCAGACCAAGGCCACCGAGATGATCCGGCAGGCCAAGGCCAAGGACCCGAACTACGTCGCTCCGCCGTCCAACCCGGCCGACATGGTGGCGACCCTCGCCTCGCTGAAGTCCACCGACCCCGCCGAGCGCGCCGGACTCGCCGAGAAGGGCGTCACCGCGCAGAACTGGTGGGCGGTCAACACCCTCAAGTTCGACGCCTACCGCAAGATCGAGTCGGACATGGCCGACACCGCGGTGAACGAGGCGGCCGGCATCGCCGACGACGCCAAGCAGTCGACGTTCATCACCGGCGCGGTCGTCCTGGTCGCCCTGCTCGCCGCGTTCATCCTGGCCGGTCTGGTGGCCCGCCAGATGAGCCGCTCCATGCGCCAGCTGCGCAACGCCGCGTTCGGCATCGCCGAGCAGCGCCTGCCGATGCTGGTCGACCAGCTCTCGCGCACCGACCCCGGCCGGGTCGACACCCGGGTCGCGCCGATCCCGATCACGTCCACCGACGAGATCGGCGAGGTCGCCCGCGCCTTCGACCAGGTCCACCGCGAGGCCGTCCGGCTCGCCGCCGAACAGGCCCTGCTGCGGGGCAACATCAACGCGATCTTCACCAACCTCTCGCGCCGCAACCAGTCGCTGATCGAGGGCCAGCTGACCCTGATCACCGACCTGGAGAACAACGAGGCCGACCCCGACCAGCTGGAGAACCTCTTCCGCCTGGACCACCTGGCGACCCGTATGCGCCGCAACGGCGAGAACCTCCTGGTCCTCGCCGGCGAGGAGCCCGGCCGCCGCTGGGACCAGCCGGTCCCGCTGGTCGACGTGCTGCGCGCCGCCTCCTCCGAGGTGGAGCAGTACGAGCGCATCGAGCTGTCCGGCGTCCCGGAGGCCGAGATCCACGGCCGCGCGGTCACCGACCTCGTGCACCTGCTGGCCGAGCTGCTGGAGAACGCCACCACGTTCTCCTCCCCGCAGACCAAGGTCCGCGTCACGGCGACCCGGCTGCCCGACGGCCGGGTCATGATCGAGATCCACGACAAGGGCATCGGCCTGACCGCCGAGGACTTCGCGGACATCAACCACAAGCTGGCCAACCCGCCCACCGTGGACGTGGCGATCTCCCAGCGCATGGGCCTGTTCGTGGTCGGACGCCTCGCCGACCGGCACGGCATCCGCGTCCAGCTGCGCCCCTCCGGAGAGCAGGCCGGCACCACCTCGCTGGTCATGCTGCCGGACGCGATCACCCACGGCGGTGGCGGCGAGCAGACGCTGGAGCGCGACGAGTTCACCGTCTCGCAGATCATCCCGGAGCAGCAGTTCCCGGGCGAGGACTTCGGCCAGCTGCCGCGCATGCGCACGGCCGCCGAGCTCGGCTTCGACGACAGCCGCTACGCCGACGTCCCCGACGACATCCGCGAGCTGGACCCCGTCGGCCGCTCCCTCAAGCGCGAGGAGCGCCGGGCCGCCCTGGACGCGCAGTCGCACGGCGAGGCGGTCGCACCGCAGGCGCCCGAGACGCCCGCGTACACCGAAGAGCCCACCGGTCAGCAGCCCGGCTACGACACCGGCCAGGCGGCGTACCCCGAGCAGGGCGGCGGCTACGACCGGCAGGCGTACGACGAGCAGCAGCGGACGGCGTACGACCAGCAGGGACAGCAGTCGTACGAGCAGGCGTACTACGCGCCGGACGCGGGCCTGCCGCAGAACGGCGCCTACGCGGCGAACGGTGGTTACCCGGACGCCGCCTCCTACCCCGAGCCGGCGCAGGACGAGCACGCCTCCGCCCGGACCGGCCAGGCGGAGCCGTACGCCGGCTACCAGGAGCAGCCCTACCAGGACGACTGGCAGCAGGCGGACGGCTTCCTCGGCGGCTACGCGGACCAGTACGCTCCGGAAACGGAATCAGCGCAGGCCGCTGACGGGAACGACGGTGACCGCGTAGGCTTCGACCGTCCGGGAACGGCCTCCTCCGCCGCCCACGAGCTGACCGACGCCGGGTTGCCCCGCCGTGGTTCGACCGCGAGCGGTTCGAACGGCGCGCAGCCCGTGCAGCGGCAGGCGCCGGCCCCCGCTCCGCAGAGCAACGGCGACAGCGGCTGGCGTTCGGCCAACGACGAGCGGTGGTCGCAGGCCGCGCAGCTCCGGAAGCCCAAGGCGGGCGGAGTGACCTCCTCCGGCCTGCCGCGGCGAGTGCCCAAGGCCAACCTGGTCGAGGGTGCGGCGGAATCGACTCCGCAGGGCGGCCCACAGGTCTCCCGCGCCCCCGAGGACGTCAGGGGCAGGTTGAGCAACCTGCGCCGGGGCGTCCAGCGGGGACGCAGCGCAGGAAGTGAAAAGAACGGCCAGGCCACGAGGATTGAACACAGTGGTCCTGACAGCACCTACAACCAGGAGCGTTAGTGTGAGCCCGATGAGCCAGGCGGCACAGAACCTGAACTGGTTGATCACCAACTTCGTGGACAACACCCCTGGGGTGTCCCACACCGTGGTGGTCTCCGCCGACGGACTCCTTCTGGCGATGTCCGAAGGCTTCCCCCGCGACCGCGCCGACCAGCTCGCGGCCGTCGCCTCCGGTCTGACCTCACTGACCGCCGGTGCCTCGCGCATCTTCGAGGGCGGCAGCGTGAACCAGACGGTTGTGGAGATGGAGCGGGGATTCCTCTTCATCATGTCCATCTCCGACGGATCCTCTCTCGCGGTTCTCGCACACCCGGAGGCGGACATCGGTCTCATTGGGTACGAGATGGCCCTTCTGGTGGACCGCGCGGGCACGGTTCTGACCCCGGACCTCCGTGCGGAACTCCAGGGGAGCCTTCTCAACTAACAGACAGACCGTGCGTTTTGGTGTCCCGGGGCCGTAAGGTTTCGGGACGCGGCTTCCACACGGTTGGGCGCCCGGCGCAGTCGGAGGAGGAGTAAGAGTGGCAACACCCCCAGGCGGTTCGTCTTCGGGCAACTGGTCGTACGGCCCTGCGCAGGGCCACGGCGACGGCTCGTCGAACCCTTACGCCTTCCCCTCCGTCCCCCACCACCGGCAGCCGTACGCGCCACAGGGCCCCGGCCCGTCGCCGTACGACCAGCCGCCGGCGCCGCGCATCCAGCCGGTGCAGCCGCAGCGACGCACCCCTGAGCCCGCGCCCGCGGGCGCGACGAACAACCCCCTGGTCCGCCCGTACGCCATGACGGGCGGCCGCACCAGGCCGCGGTACCAGCTCGCCATCGAGGCGCTGGTGCACACCACGGCGCAGCCGCACCAGATGCAGGGCCAGTTGCCCGAGCATCAGCGGATCTGCCATCTGTGCCGCGAGATCAAGTCGGTGGCCGAGATCTCGGCCCTGCTGACGATTCCTCTCGGCGTGGCCAGGATCCTCGTCGCCGACTTGGCGGAGGCGGGCCTGGTCGCCATCCATCAGCCCGGCGGCGACGAGAACGCCGGCGGCCAGCCAGACGTGACACTGCTCGAAAGGGTGCTCAGTGGACTTCGCAAGCTCTAGCGGAGGGCCGGTTTCTCCCAGTCGTTCCACCACCTCCGCGAAGATCGTGGTGGCGGGCGGCTTCGGCGTGGGCAAGACCACGTTCGTCGGCGCCGTCTCGGAGATCAACCCGCTGCGCACAGAGGCCGTCATGACATCCGCGTCGGCGGGCATCGACGACCTCACCCACACGGGCGACAAGACCACCACCACGGTGGCCATGGACTTCGGCCGTATCACCCTGGACCAGGACCTGATCCTGTACCTGTTCGGCACGCCCGGCCAGGACCGCTTCTGGTTCATGTGGGACGACCTGGTCCGCGGCGCCATCGGCGCCGTGGTCCTCGTCGACACGCGGAGGCTCGCCGACTGCTTCCCCGCCGTCGACTACTTCGAGAACAGCGGACTGCCGTTCGTCATCGCCCTCAACGGCTTCGACGGCCAGCAGCCGTACAACCCGGACGAGGTCCGCGAGGCGCTCCAGATCGGACCCGACACCCCGATCATCACCACCGACGCCCGGCACCGCGCGGACGCCAAGTCCACGCTGATCACCCTCGTGGAGCACGCGCTGATGGCGCGGCTGCGGTAGCGCTCCGCACACGGCCCGTGCAGGGGCCCTCTCCCGACCGGGAGAGGGCCCCTTGCCGTTTTCCCCCTGGGCGCATGCGAAAGGGGCCCACCCTGACGGGCGAGCCCCTTTCGGAGTCGTACGGCTCAGTGCCAGCTGTGCGGGGCGCGGAAGCCCTTCTCGCGCTCCAGACGGCGCCAGCCGGCCTTGGCGCGGCCGCGGTGGGACGGGGTCGTGTCGGCGGGGCGGGCCGCGGCACGGGCGAGGAGGACGGCCGTGATGGCGGCCACCTCCTCGGGCTCGGCGTGGCCCTTCTCGACGCGGATGTCAGGCGTGTCCATGGGATCAGTCTCCGTGGCTGAGGGTTCCGCGGGGTTGCCGCGGCGCGTCCACTGGGTTACGGGGTCGCTGCGCTCACTGCGGGGGGTTGCCGTGCTTGCGGGAGGGCAGGTCGGCGTGCTTGGTGTGGAGCATGGCCAGGGACCGGATGAGGGTCTGGCGGGTGTCGGCGGGGTCGATGACGTCGTCCACGAGGCCGCGTTCGGCCGCGTAGTAGGGGTGCATCAGCTCGGCCTTGTACTCCTTGACCATCTTCTGCCGCATGGCCTCGGGGTCCTCGGCCTGGGCGATCTGGCGGCGGAAGATGACGTTGGCCGCGCCCTCGGCGCCCATCACGGCGATCTCGTTGGTCGGCCAGGCGTAGGTGAGGTCGGCGCCGATCGACTGGGAGTCCATCACGATGTAGGCACCTCCGTACGCCTTGCGCAGGATCAGCGAGATCCGCGGCACGGTGGCGTTGCAGTAGGCGTACAGCAGCTTCGCGCCGTGCCGGATGATCCCGCCGTGCTCCTGGTCGACACCGGGGAGGAACCCCGGGACGTCCAGGAAGGTGACGATCGGGATATTGAAAGCGTCACACATCTGGACAAACCGCGCAGCTTTTTCGCTCGCCTCGATGTCCAGCACGCCCGCCAGCACCTGCGGCTGGTTGGCGATGATGCCGACGACCTGGCCGTCCAGGCGGGCCAGCGCGCAGAGAATGTTGCGCGCCCAGCGCTCGTGGACCTCCAGGTACTCGCCGTCGTCGACGATCTCCTCGATGACCTTGGCCATGTCGTAGGGCCGGTTGCCGTCCGCCGGAACCAGGTCCAGGAGAACGTCGCTGCGGCGGTCGGCCGGGTCGCCGGTGTCCACCCGGGGCGGGGTCTCGCGGTTGTTCTGCGGCAGCAGCGAGAGGAGGTAGCGGACCTCGGCGATGCAGGTCTCCTCGTCGTCGTAGGCGAAGTGGCACACACCGGAGGTCTCGGCGTGCACGTCCGCGCCGCCCAGGCCGTTCTGGGTGATCTCCTCACCGGTGACGGCCTTGACCACGTCCGGGCCGGTGATGAACATCTGCGAGGTGTCCCGCACCATGAACACGAAGTCGGTCAGGGCGGGGCTGTAGGCGGCGCCGCCCGCGCACGGGCCCAGCATCACCGAGATCTGCGGGATCACCCCGGAGGCCTTGGTGTTGCGCTGGAAGATGCCGCCGTAGCCGGCGAGCGCCGAGACGCCCTCCTGGATCCGGGCGCCCGCGCCGTCGTTCAGCGACACCAGCGGGGCACCGGCCGCGATGGCCATGTCCATGATCTTGTGGATCTTCGTGGCATGGGCCTCGCCCAGCGCGCCGCCGAAGATCCGGAAGTCATGGGCGTAGACGAAGACCGTGCGGCCCTCCACCGTGCCCCAGCCGGTGATCACACCGTCGGTGTACGGCTTCTTCGCCTCCAGGCCGAAACCGGTCGCCCGGTGCCGGCGCAGCTGCTCGACCTCCTGGAAGGACCCGGCGTCCAGGAGCAGCTCGATCCGCTCCCGTGCGGTCAGCTTGCCCTTGGCGTGCTGCGCCGCGGTCGCCTTCTCGCTGGGACCCGCCACCGCCTGCGCACGGATCCCGTGCAGTTCGGCGACCCGCCCGCGCGCGTCCGTCGGCTCGCCGGTCGGCTCACCCGTCGTCTCTTCCAAAACGGTCATGTAGTGACCTTACGAAGGACACCTGGGAAAGCGAGCCGTCGACTCCGTACAGTCTCCGGCTCGTTTTCCTGGTACCCCTGAACAGAACCCAAGGGGCTTGCAGCCTTTCCGACTGCTCAGAGGGCTCCGGCGTTGTAGAGGTCACACAAAGTCAGGACGCGAGAGCCACCTCACATTCGTGTGTGGCGCATGCCATCCCTGGAGTGACAGGCAGGCCCAGACGGGGGGAGCCGATGGCGTCGGTGACACCTCGTCACGAGAACCGGCCGACCACTGGTGCGGGCTGCGTCCATGGTGCCGCACGGCAGCCGCCGGCCCGCTTGAGGGTCCGGGCGCCCTGCGCGGTGGCGAGGTTGCCTCTTGATCTTCATGGGCCGCAGGCGGTGATCGCAGCGTTTCCACGACACCCGGACGCATAATGTTGAAACTCGAACGGAATAGGTCTACGGTCGTCACTGTTGACCTGGTTGAACATTCAACATCATCGGCGCCCCACCTCCGCGCCGAGTGATCCCGTCCCCAAGGAGCACCCCATGGGCATCTTCGGCCGCAAGAACAACACCGCCGAGAGCACCGCCACCGTCACCGCCGCCGTGAACCCGGACCTCGCCGCACTGACCGGCGAGTACACGATCGACCCGGCGCACTCCAGGCTGGGCTTCGTCGCACGGCACGCCATGGTCACGAACGTCAAGGGCACGTTCGCCGACTTCACCGGTTCCCTGCACCTGGACGGCACCGACCCCGCCGCGTCCACGGCCTCGATCGACGTCACGATGGACAGCATCGACACGGGTTCGGCGGACCGCGACGGCCACCTGAAGAGCTCGGACTTCTTCAAGACCGACGAGTTCCCGACGATGACGTTCCGCTCCACCAAGGCGGAAGCCGTGGGCGGCGACGACTACCGCATCACCGGCGACCTCACCATCCTCGGCGTGACCAGGCCGCTCACCATCAACCTGGAGTTCAACGGCGCCGCCAAGGACCCCTTCGGCAACGAGCGCGTCGGCTTCGAGGGCAAGGCCGAGATCCTGCGCTCCGAGTGGGGCCTGACCTGGAACGCCGCGCTGGAGACGGGTGGCGTGCTGGTCTCCGACAAGATCAAGCTGAACTTCGACATCTCGGCGATCCGGCAGGCCTGAGCATGAGCGGCTCGGCCCGCGGCCCGCGCCGCGGGCCGAGCCCCCGGAACGCGCCCGCCCTCCACTCCCCCGTACCGGAGGGCGGGCGCCTTCGCGTCACATGGACGCCCGGCCGGTCATGTGCGCTGCCGTACGGACCCGCACCGCACGCTCAGAACCCGCCCCCGAAGTCCCCTCCTCCCCCGCCGCCCCCACCGAAGTCGCCCCCGCCGAAGCCGCCGCCGAAGTCCCCGGGGTCGAAGTCGGCTCCGGACACATCACCGCCGTCGTAGCCGCCGAAACCGTCGTGCGCGCCGAAGTCGCCGTAGCCCGTGCCGTAGTCGGCGCCGTAGGCCGGGCCGGCCATCATGCTGCCGAGTAGGGTGCCGACCAGGAGGCCGGGGAGGATGCCGCCGCCGAAGTAGCCGCCCGCCCAGGGACCGTAGGCCGGGCCCGCGTCCCAGTAGGGGCGGCGGCCCCAGTCGGTGTCGACCTCGCGGATCCGCGGGTCGCGGCCCTCGGCCAGGCGGACCTGGTCGGCGGCACAGACCGGCACCTCGCGGGCCGCGCCGCCGGGGGGAGACCAGGTGGCGTCGGTGACCGAGGGTCCGTGGCGCGGGTCGAAGAAGCAGGGCGGGCGGCGTTCGGGCAGGGGGCGGCCCTCGCGGCGGGCGGCGAGCTGGGCGAGCGAGAAGCGGCCGTCCTCCAGGGCCTCGGTGACGGTCCGCACGTCCTCGGGTGCGCGGGCCTCGGTCATGCGCTGCTTCGCCTGTTCGTAGGCGTTCAGGGCCCGTTCGTAGTCGGCGCGCATGGCGTCGTCCGCGCCGGGCTCCGCCGGATGGAAGTCGAGGCGGTCCAGCTCCTCGCCGAAGGCGGTGATGTCCTCGTCCACGACGACCCGCAGCCGGTCCAGGGCGGCCCGCCGCTCCTCCGCCCGGCGCCGGCTGTTGCGCCGGACCAGGGCGTACGCGCCCACGCCGCCCGCCACCAGGACGGCGGCGGCGGTGATCAGTGCGGTGCTCGACACCCCGCGGCCATGGCCGGAGGTGCCCCAGGTGGACGGGGCGGAGCCGCCCATGTTCGCAAGGGCGCGGTCGGTGAAGTCGGTGAGCTGGGTCCTGGCGTTCTCGCCCTGGACGCTGGTGACGAGGTTCCGCACGGCGGTGCCCGACAGCACCGAGGCGTCGGCGCGGGCGTCGAAGCGGTCGCCCAGGCGGATGGCGTAGGCGCCGGTGACGCCGGTGGCGGTGCGCAGATCGATGAAGAGGTTCTGCGTCGGGAAGTCGGCCGGCAGCACGGCGATGAAGAGCGGCTTGTCCGCGTCCTTGATCTGCCGGGCCAGCGTGTCGGCGTCGGCCTTCGGCAGCTGCGCGGAGGCCGCCGGATCGACGTAGACGGGATTCTCGCGCAGCGCCTGCGCGACCGCCGAGACGCCGGTGGCCGCGGCCGAGGGCGGGGCACCGGTCGACAGGACGGCCATGACGGCCACCGCGAGCGCGACCAGCAGTTGGGCGGGGGCTCGGGTCAGAGCGACGGCCTTCATGGTTCGAAGCTACCCGAAAGGCAATAATTCGGTCATTTCATATTGACTTCGGCTGGGCTTCGGCTGGGCTCCGTACGGCTTCGCATGCGCTTCATGGGGGTGCACACGAGGGGGGCGCCTCGCCGGTGTTCCTGGCGAGGCGCCCCCCTCTTGCTCGGTCGTTCCGGTCAGGCGGTCCCGCTCACGCCGCCCGGTACGCCGCCGTCAGCCGTTCCACGGCCGCCCCGTACCTGCCGGTGAGCAGCAGGTGGTCGGCGTCGGCGAAGGGTTTGGCGACCCCCGCGCTCATGCCGCTGCCGCCCTCCTCGGTCACCTTCTGCTGGACGATCAGCCGGGCCTGGGTGACGAGGGCGCGGCCGGCCCGGGCCGCGTGCGCCCTCTCGGCCACGGTCGCCGCCAGGCCCAGCGCCCTCAGCGCCGCCGTGCCGCCCGAGGGCACTTTGGTGAGGGTGGTCAGGCCCCAGCCGTAGGGGAACTGCGGGTCGTAGGAGGCGTCGCCCACGTTGATCGGCAGTTGCTGTTCCGACTTCGGCCAGGTCACGGGGAGCTGCCCGGTGAAGGGCCGCCTGCCGTAGAGCACGTCGGCGACACCGGCGCCCTCGGTGCCCGGCAGCCAGGAGGCGACGAGGGCGTCGATCTTCCCGAGCCGGTCGCCGATCAGCTGCGGCCGGCCGGAGACGATCAGCACCGCGCACTTCATCGCCGCGCACACCTTGTCCACGGCGGCCTGGTCGGCGGCCGACAACCGGAGCCCGTGGCCGTTGCCGACATCGCCGACGCCCTCGGCGTACGGGGTCTCGCCGACGACGACCACCCCCACGTCGTAGCCGTCCGTGGGCGCGGAGGCGTCCTTGGAGTAGGTGACGTCTCCCCCGGCGTTCCTCATGCCCTCGAGGATGGTCGTGCCCTGGGTGTGCGTCCCGGACTCGCCCTGCCAGGTCAGGGTCCAGCCGCCGGTCTGGTTGCCGAGGTCGTCGGCGTTGGATCCGGCGACGTAGACCTTCTGGCTCTTCCTCAGCGGGAGCACGCCGCCGGTGTTCTTCAGCAGCACCTGGGACTCGGCGGCGGCCTGACGGGCGACGGCCCGGTGCGCGGCGGAGCCGATCCGCGCGGCGCCGCTGGTGTCGGCGTAGGGGTGTTCGAACAGGCCCAGCCGGAACTTCTCGGTCAGGATCCGCGACACCGCGTCGTCGATGCGCTTGACGCTGATCCGGCCCGCCTTCACCTCGTCGGCCAGTGTGGTGCTGAAGTCCTTGTAGGAGTACGGCACCATCATCATGTCCACGCCCGCGTCGACCGAGGTGCGGACGTGGGAGGCGTAGTCGCCGGGGAGCTGGTCGATGGCGTTCCAGTCGCTGATGACGAAGCCGTCGAAGCCCATCCGGTCCTTGAGCACGCCGTTGATCATGTCGCCACGGGCGTGCATCTTCACCGGACCCTGTCCGTCGCCGGCGATGTCGAGCGAGGAGTAGGACGGCATGACGGTGCCGATGCCCCGGTCGACGGCGGTCTGGTACGGCGCCAGGTGGACGGCCTCCAGCTGCTGCCGGGTGACCTTGGTGACGCCCTGGTCGATGGTGTACGTGCCGGTGGTCGAGGAGCCGTACTCGGTGCCGCCGTCGCCGACGAAGTGCTTGGCGGTGGCCAGCACCTTGTCGGCGCGGCTCAGGTCACGTCCGTCCGCCCGTCCCTGGAGGCCCTGGATGACGGTCTCCATGGAGGTCACCAGTGCCGGGTCCTCGCCGAAGGACTCGTAGGAGCGACCCCAGCGTTCGTCGCGGGAGACGCACAGGCAGGGTGCGAAGTCCCAGGGGACTCCGGTGGCGCGCACCTCGCTCGCCGTCACCGCGCCCGTCTTCTCCGCGAGCTTCGGGTCGCGGGTGGCGCCGATGCCGATGTTGTGCGGCATGATCGTGGCGCCGGCCAGGTTGTTGTGACCGTGCACCGCGTCCACGCCGTAGATCAGCGGGATCTGGAAGCGGGTGGCCTGCGCGCGGAGCTGGAACGCGTCGATCATCTTCGCCCAGGCCTCGGGGGTGTTGGGCGTGGGGGTCGAGCCGCCGCCGGAAAGCAGTGAGCCGAGGCCGTAGACGGCGATGTCGCCCGGTGCGGACATCGCGCCGCGCTCGGCCTGGGTCATCTGCCCGGCCTTCTCCTCCGGGGACATCCGGGAGACCAGGTCCGCGACCCGCTTCTGCACCGGCAGCCGGCTGTCGAGGTACGGCAGTCCGTGGGCGTCGACGACGATCTGCGGGGTCTCGGCCGGGGCCTTGGCGCCGGTGACGGTGAGCTGGAGCGGGACGGTCTCGGCCGGCTCGGCCGACCCGTCCTTCAAGGTGGGGACCGTGACGGTCCGGGAGGTCCCGGAGGCGGTGCCCGCGGGGAAGGTGAGGGTGCCGGAGACGGGGGTGTAGTCCTTGCCGGGCTGGGCGGAGCCGGTGGCCGTCGTGCGGTACTCGACGGTGACGGGCTCGTCGACCGGGGCGGAGCCCGTGGTGGCGAGGGTGATCCTCACGGTGACCGTGCCGCCCTCGTGGACCGGGTACACCGGCGCGTCGGTGGTGACGGAGGCGCGCAGCGACTGGTCGGCCTTGCCGTACAGCTCCACGTCGTCCATGGCGAAGTCGCCCTCGGTGCCGGCCGGGAGCGTGAGCGCGTACCCCCACATCCGGGTCAGGCCGAGGACGTGGTCGATGCCTCCGACGGGCTGGTAGTCCGTGCGATAGGTGAAGTCGGTGAAGGGCAGCTCCACCTGTTTCCAGCCGCTGAAGTCGTCGGTGAAGGAGGTCGTCCACAGCTCGGAGGCCTCACCGTTCGCGCCGCCGTCCTTGATCTCGAAGGCGATCTTCCTGCCGTTGTCCCGGCCGTCCCACCAGAAGCGGATGCCCTGGTGGGCGGACCAGTCGTGGGCAGGCCGGTCGGCGGCGAAGTCGTGGGTGAAGCCGCCGTAGCCGCTGATGTCGTAGGTGCCGGAGAGCACCTTGGCGCCCTCGGGGGCGTCGGGGCGGGCGGCGAGCCGGAGGGTGGGCGGGTCGTCGCTGTCGCCACCCCAGGTGAAGATGCCCTCGGCCGGCTGGTTCGCGAAGGGCACCTCGCCCTCGAAACGGTCGACGGGCACCGGGGCCGGGTCGGGCGCGGGATCCGGGGCGGCGTGCGCGGACGCCAGCGGGATCAGCGCGGTGAGCAGGGTGGCGGAGGCGAGCAGGGCGGTTCTTCGCATGGACGGACCTTCCCGCGACTCGGGGACTCGCTCATGACTTAGATCACGGCGTGAGTTAACAAGGGCGGCGCTCGAGCCGTCAAGACTTCACGCAACCACTGGTACAGCGGCAACCCACGGCCGAAGTAGGCGCGTTGTTCCTTCGGCTTCTGAACGCGCAACCTCTTGACGGCCCTGAGATGTCGTCATTTACTCACGGCTCGTCACGCCTCCCATCCCCCACCCAGAAGGGCGGCGCATCCATGAGAAGACCGAGAAGACCTCTGCGCACGGCCCGGCTGCTCCTCGCGGGCCTGCTGGCCACCGCCGGGCTGACCGCCGTGACCGCCCCGACCGCGCACGCGGCCGGCGAGCAGGTCACCGTCTGGCTGACCACCACCGACGACTCCGGCGGGCGGCATGTGGTCCGCGGGCTCCAGCAGCAGACACCGTTCGCCTTCCAGTCCGGCACCGGCGGCGACGGCGAGAACATCACGGTCGACGAGAACACCCGCTACCAGACCTTCACCGGCGGCGGCGCGTCCTTCACGGACACCGCGGCGTGGCTGATGAACAGCGGCGGCGCGCTGTCCCCGGCGACGCGGGACGCGACCATGCGCAAGCTGTTCTCGCCGGTGGACGGCATCGGACTGTCGTTCCTGCGCAATCCGATGGGCGCCTCGGACCTGGCGCGCTACGGGTACACCTACGACGACGTGCCGGCCGGGCAGAGCGACCCGTCCCTGGCGAAGTTCTCCATCGCGCACGACCTCGCGGACGTCCTCCCGCTCACCAGGCAGGCGCTCCAGCTCAACCCGTCCCTGACCGTGATGGCCTCGCCGTGGACCGCACCGGCCTGGATGAAGGACAGCGGCTCGCTCAACGGGGGCTGGCTGAAGGCGGAGGACTACGGAGCCTACGCCGCGTACTTCGTGAAGTACCTCCAGGCGTACCGCGACCAGGGCATCCCCGTGTCCTACGTGACCGCGCAGAACGAGCCGACGTGCTGCTCGGGCTATCCCTCGATGAGCTGGAACGCCTCCGGCCTGGCGTACTTCACCAAGAGCGAGCTGCTGCCCAGGCTCCAGGCGGCCGGGCTGACCACGAAGGTCCTCGCGCACGACTGGAACTGGGACACCTACGACTCCTACGCCGCCCAGACGGTGGACGACGCGGCGGTCCGCTCGCATCCGAACTTCGGCGGGATCGCCTGGCACGGCTACGGCGGTGACGTCACGAAGCAGACCACGGTCCACGACCGGTACCCGCAGCTGGACGCCTTCGGCACCGAGCACTCGGGCGGCACCTGGATCGCGAACCAGCAGCGCGAGGACATGCTCAACATCGTCGACTACACGCGCAACTGGGCGAAGTCGGTGACGAAGTGGTCGCTGGCGGTGGACCAGGACCGCGGGCCGCACAACGGCGGGTGCGGGACGTGCAGCGGGCTGATCACGGTGCACAACGGGGACGCGCAGTCCGGGCAGGTGGACTACACCGTCGAGTACTACGACATGGGGCATCTGACGAAGTTCGTCCGGCCGGGCGCGCAGCGGATCGCGTCGACCGCCTCGTCCTCCGTGCCGAACGTGGCCTGGCGCAACCCGGACGGCAGCAAGGCGCTGATCGCCTACAACGACGCGTCGAACGCGAAGACGGTCACCATCGACTGGGGGTCGCAGCACGCCACTTACTCGCTGCCGGGCAAGACCTCGGCGACCTTCACCTGGTCGGGGACGCAGTCGGGCGGCGGCAGCCGGTCGGGGGCGTTCGTGGGACTGGCGGGCAAGTGCCTGGACGTGGCCGGTGCCTCGTCGGCGAACGGCACGCCCGTGCAGCTCTACGACTGCAACGGCACGGCCGCCCAGCAGTGGACGGTGCGGACGGACGGGTCGGTCCAGGCGCTCGGCAAGTGCCTGGACGTGGCGTCCGGCTCGACGGCCGACGGCGCGAAGGTACAGCTGTACGCCTGCAACGGCACCGGGGCCCAGCAGTGGTCGTACAACGCGTCGACCGGTGATGTGGTGAACCTGGCCGCGGACAAGTGCCTGGACGTCACCGACAACTCCTCGGCCAACGGCGCGCGGGCGCAGATCTGGTCGTGCACGGGGGCGGCGAACCAGAAGTGGCAGCTGAGGTGACGTATCGTCAAGCAGGGCTTTGCCCGGCCGGCCGGCCGGCCTGACCGACCGGCCGGGAACGCCCCGCCGCCGTCACCGCCCCGACCTGGAGTCCGGCATGAGCACACCGCGTGACCTGTTCTTCGTCATCCTGGACGTTCCGGGCACGCACCCCGTGGAGCAGGGCGACCTGTCGCTGGCCCTCGCCGGGGCCGAACTGGTCGACCTGCTCTCGGCCGGGTCCGTCTCCCTGGACGGTGAGCGCATCCTGCCCGGACTGGTGCCGGGCACGGATGACCGTCTGCTGGACGAGGCGGGGGCGGCGCTCGTCCGCGAGGCGCCGTACGAGACCGTCGAGGACTGGCTGTGGCGCCGGGGGCGCGGCCTGGCCTCGGCGTACGTCGACGCGATGGAGGCGGCGGGGCAGGTGGCCGGCAGGCGCCACCGGTGGATGCCCAGGGGGTCCGACCGGCCGGTGCCGGTCGACTCCCCGGCGCGGCGCGCGGCGGCCGACCGCTGGGCCGGCCGCGAGCCCGTCCTCGCCGGGCTGGCCGCCGCGCTGGGCATCCCGGCCGAGGCGGACGACGAGGCCGCCGAGCCGGACGACGAGGCCGCGCTGACCGTGCTGGCCGCCGTCCACGACGCGGTGCAGGAGCTGGAGGCCGTACGGCAGCGGCGGCGCATCGAGGACGCGGCCTTCGACAACATCTGGCGCGCACCCTGACCACCCGGCGGCCCGACGGCCTTGTGGTCCTGACCGCCCGGTGGCCGTGACCATCCGTTCGCCCTGACCACCCGGACGGGCTACGGGACCGGCTCGCCGACGCCCAGCAGGTTGCCCTCGCTGTCCCGGAACCAGGCACCCCGCTCGCCGCGGGCGCCCTTGCTCGGGTAGTTGCCCTCGATGTCGGCGATGCCGTCCCGGGTGCGCAGGCCGGGCGTGCCGACCTCCTCGAAGACCACTCCGCGCCGCCGCAGCTCCGCCACGACCACCTCGATGTCGTCCACCTCGAAGGCCATCTGGGTGAAGGTGCCGGGCGAGGCCCCCGCCGAGCGGAACACGACGAAGTCCACGCCCGAGCACCGGTACAGCAGCCCGCCGGGGCGCTCGTCCTCGGGTTCGAGTCCCAGCTTCTCGGCGTAGAAGCGCCGGGCCCGGTCCAGGTCCTGTGCGGGCAGCCGGGCCGCGACGCGGGCCCGGGACAGCGGGCCGGTGGTGTCGGTGGTCATGCCTCCACTGTGGCTACTGCGCCGGCTCGACGCCCGCCCGGAGCAGCCCGTAGGTGTACGCGTCCTCCAGGGCCTGCCAGGAGGCGGCGATGACGTTGTCGGCGACGCCCACGGTGGACCACTCGCCCTTGCCGTCGGAGGTGGAGATGAGGACGCGGGTGGTGGAGGAGGTGCCGTGCCTGCCCTCCAGGATGCGGACCTTGTAGTCGACCAGCTCGAGGGCGCCCAGCTGGGGGTAGATCTTCTCCAGGGCGACGCGCAGGGCGCGGTCGAGGGCGTTGACCGGGCCGTTGCCCTCGGCGGTGGCGACGATGCGCTCGCTCTCGGCCCACAGTTTGACTGTGGCCTCGTTGGCGTGGGTGCCGTCGGGGCGGTCCTCGACGATGGCCCGCCAGGACTCCACGTCGAAGTACTTCAGGGGCCTGCCCTCGGCCTCCGCGCGGAGCAGCAGTTCGAAGCTCGCGTCGGCCGCCTCGTAGGTGTAGCCCTTGAGCTCGCGTTCCTTCACGCGTTCGACGACGCGGCCGACCAGTTCGCGGTCGCCGCCGAGGTCGATGCCGAGCTCCTTGCCCTTGAGCTCGATCGAGGCGCGGCCGGCCATGTCGGAGACCAGCATGCGCATGGTGTTGCCGACCTGCTCGGGGTCGATGTGCTGGTACAGGTCCGGGTCGACCTTGATCGCGGAGGCGTGCAGGCCGGCCTTGTGGGCGAAGGCGGACAGGCCGACGTAGGGCTGATGGGTGGAGGGGGTCAGGTTGACGACCTCGGCGATCGCGTGCGAGATCCGGGTCATCTCGCGCAGCCGCCCCTCGGGCAGCACCTTCTTGCCGTACTTCAGTTCCAGGGCGGCGACGACCGGGAACAGGTTGGCGTTGCCGACCCGCTCGCCGTAGCCGTTGGCCGTGCACTGCACATGGGTGGCGCCGGCGTCTACGGCGGCCAGGGTGTTGGCGACGGCGCAGCCGGTGTCGTCCTGGGCGTGGATGCCGAGGCGGGCGCCGGTGTCGGCGAGGACGGTGGAGACGACGGCGTGGATCTGGGCGGGCAGCATGCCGCCGTTGGTGTCGCACAGGATCACCACGTCGGCACCCGCCTCGGAGGCGGCCCGGACCACCGACTTGGCGTACTCGGGGTCGGCGCGGTAGCCGTCGAAGAAGTGCTCGCAGTCGACGAAGACACGACGGCCCTGGGCGCGCAGGTGGGAGACGGTGTCGCGGACCATCTCCAGGTTCTCCTCCAGAGTGGTGCGCAGCGCCAGCTCCACATGCCGGTCGTGCGACTTCGCCACGAGGGTGATCACCTCGGCGCCCGAGTCCAGGAGCGCCTTGACCTGGGGGTCGTCCGCCGCCTTGGCGCCCGCCCGCCGGGTGGCGCCGAAGGCGACCAGCCGGGCGTGGCGGAAGTCGATCTCCTGCCGGGCGCGGGCGAAGAACTCGGTGTCCCGCGGGTTCGCGCCGGGCCAGCCGCCCTCGATGAAGCCCACGCCGAAGTCGTCCAGGTGCCGGGCGATGGCCAGCTTGTCCGCGACGGTCAGGTTGATGCCCTCGCGCTGGGCGCCGTCGCGCAGGGTGGTGTCGAAGACGTGGAACGAATCGTCCAGCCGGCTGGTTTCGGACATGTCTCAAGGCTCCTGTGTGGGATCTCGGTCGTACCGGAATGACCGGCTCCACCATCCCCCCAATACCCCCTCGCGCTTCGCTCCCGGCTGAAGGTGGGCCAGAAAACGAAAAACCCCTCGCGGGTGCGAGAGGTCTGCGCGCGGGTCGAGGACGACGGTGGCCGCCCGTACCTGGTCGTACGTGGCGGTCACTGCGGACCGGCGCGCCTGCTGCCAATAATCATGGCGAACGAGAGCACGGGGGCAGTTTGGCACAGTTGCGCCCCCGCACTCACCGCCGTCTCAGGATGCGGGCGTGAGCCTGGACTCCGGTGCGGTCTTCACCCGGGTCGGATCCAGGTCCTTCGTCTCCCGCATGGTGACGTACACCACGAGGGAGACGGCCGCGCAGGCCGCCACGTACCAGAAGAATCCGGACTCCGCGCCGGCGTTCTTGAACCACAGGGCGACGTACTCCGCCGTGCCGCCGAACAGGGCGTTGGCGACGGCGTAGGACAGGGCCACGCCGAGGGCGCGCACGCCGGTGGGGAACAGTTCGGCCTTCACGCAGGCGTTGATCGAGGTGCAGTCGGTGACCACGACCAGCGCCAGCAGGGACAGCCCGAGCGCGGGCCGGAAGCTGCCCGCGTGCCCCAGCAGTGTCATGATCGGCACGGTCAGGAAGGTCGAGCTGAGCGCGAAGGTGATCAGCAGCGGACGGCGGCCGATCCGGTCGGACAGCCGGCCGGCCAGTGGCTGGAGGCAGGCGAAGACGATCAGCGCGGTGAAGGAGACCAGGGTCGCGGTCCGCTTGGGCAGGCCGGCGGAGTCGGACAGGTACTTCGTCGGATAGGTGGTGTACGTGTAGTAGGCCACCGTGCCGCCCAGGTCAGGGCCATCACCAGCAGCGCCTCGCGCTTGTGCGCCCACAGCGCGCGCAGGGTGCCGCGCTCCTCGCTCCCGGTGGCGTCCGCCTCGTACACCTCGCTCTCCAGCATGCTGCGCCGCAGGTAGAAGACGACGGCCGCGCCGAGCGCGCCGACGACGAAGGGGATGCGCCAGCCGTAGCTGTGCAGGGCGGTGTCGGACATGGTGCGCTGGAGCACGATCTGCAGGCCGAGGCCGACGATCTGGCCGGCGGTCATGGACACGTACTGGAAGCTGGAGGCGAAGCCGCGCCGGCGGGGTCGGAGGCCTCGGTGAGATAGGTAGCGCTGGCCGCGTACTCACCGCCCACCGACAGCCCTTGGAGCAGCCGGGCGAGGAGCAGCACCAGCGCGCCCCCGTATCCGGCGACCGCGTACGTCGGCGCCGCCGCGATCAGGACGGCGGACGCCGACATGGGGTGACGGTCAGCGTCAGCGCCGCCTTGCGGCCATGGGGGTCCCCCCGCGCCGTTCAGGCGTGGGGGAGGTCACCCACCCGGCCGAGCAGCCAGCCGCCCACCGGCCGCATGAAGAAGCCGACGGCGAAGATGCCGGCGGTGTTCATCATCTGGGCGGTGGGGTTCCCATGCGGGAAGAACGCCCCGGCGAAGTAGGTGGCGAAACTGGCGTAGACGAACCAGTCGTACCACTCCACCATGTTGCCGGCCGAACCGATCCAGATCTTCTTCCTGTGCTCTCGTCCCATGCGGCGGTACATGCCCGGCCGCGGAGGAAAGGATTCCTTTTGCCGGCGCCCGCCCCGAGACACCCCCTAGGAGGTCGCGGCGAGTCCTTCCTCGATGAACTCCCGTACATGCGCGAGAACTTGGTCACGGTCGGTGCCCCGCAACCCGATGGCGACGTGGATGGAGAATCCGTCCAGCAGTGCCCGCAACCGCGCCGCGAAGCGGTCCGCGTCGACCGGGCGGAACTCACCGCGCGAGACGCCCTCGGCGATCAGCGCGACCAGGTCGCGGTGCCATGCCCCCTCGATGGCCGCCTGCCGGGCGCGTGCGTCGTCGTCCGCGTTCTGCGAGCGGTTCCACACCTCCATCCACAGGGTCCAGTGCGGATCACGGTGGCCGTCGGGGACGTACAGGTCGACGTACGCGGACAGACGTTCCCGCGCGGTCCCGGGGCGGGCCAGCAGCCGGCCGCGCTCGGCGCCCAGTCTTCCCTCGCTCCACTCCAGTGTCCGCAGCAGCAGCTCGTCCTTGGAGTGGAAGTAGTACAGCAGATGGCCGCTGCTCATGCCGACCTCCCGGCCGAGCCCCGCCATGGTGAGCTTCTCCAGACCGCGCTTCGCGATCATGTCCATCGCGGCGGCGAGGACGTCCTCGCGGGGCGGGGCGGGGGTGTGGCGGCGGGTCATGCGGTGCCCTCCGCGGCCGGCGCGGTAGTCACCCGGACGCTCTCCGGGACGAAGCGGATCTCGTAGTCGGTCGTGCAGTCGCCGGCCATGATCGCCACCTCGGCGCCGCACGGGCACAGCCGGTTGGCACCGTACTCGCCGCAGGGGCCGCAGCAGCCGATGTGCCGGTGCCAGTCGGGATGGGCGTCGAGTCCGGCGACGTCGAGCGGGTGCAGCACACGGGTGCCGCGCGGCCCGGCGGAGACGAGGAGTCCGCGCTCGTCGGACATCCACTTCCCGCCGGGCACCACTCCGTCGTACTCCTCGTCGTCCGGGGCGGGCACGAAGGGCGCCCCGTACGGCAGCGGGTCGACGGCGTAGGTCCCGCGCGGCATGCGCGCCGGGGCCCGCCGCAGTCCGTCAGGGCCGGGCAGCCCGTCCCAGGCCGGGGGAGCGGGAAGACCCGGCAGAAGCCGGACGGGCCGGGTCAGCGGGCGGCCGCACGCGGCGCAGAGCAGTACATCCACCCGTATGTTCTACCTGAGCGCCCGCTTCACCGGACCTTCGGCTGCTGCTGGGTGACGCAGTGGATACCGCCTCCACCCGCGAAGATCGTACGCGCGTTCACCAGGGTCACCGTCCGCTCGGGGAAGAGGCGGCGGAAGATGCCGGCCGCGATCTCGTCGCGCGGGTCGTCGAAGCCGCACAGGACGACTCCGCCGTTGCACAGGTAGTGGTTGATGTAGGAGTAGTCGGCCCAGTGGCCGTCGGCCTCCAGGACGGTCGGGGCGGGCACCTCGACGACCTCCAGGCGGCGGCCGCGGGCGTCGGTGGCCGATTTCAGGATGCCGATGACCTCCCGGGTCACCTCGTGGTCGGGGTGGGCCGGGTCCGGCTGGTGATGGGCGACGACGACGCCGGGGCGGGCGAAGGCGGCGACGATGTCGACGTGGCCGAGGGTGCCGTAGCCGTGGGGCGGGTAGTCGCCGGTCAGGCCGCGCGGGAGCCAGATGGCCCTACGGGTGCCGAGGTGGGCGTGGATCTCCGCCTCGACCTGCTCCTTCGTCCAGTGCGGGTTGCGCTCGGGGCCGAGCTGGACCGTCTCGGTGAGCAGGACCGTGCCCTCGCCGTCGACGTGGATCGCGCCGCCCTCGTTGACAAGAGCGCTGCTGTAGCTCTTCGCACCCGCGAGGTCCGAGACGTATGCGCCGATCTTCGCGTCGTGCTCCCAGCGGGCCCAGTCCTGTGCGCCCCAGCCGTTGAACGTCCAGTCGACGGCGGCCAGTCCGCCCTGCCCATTGGTGAGGAAGGTGGGGCCGATGTCGCGCATCCAGGCGTCGTCGAGGTCGCGTTCGACGGTCTCGACGTCCTCGCCGAGCAGGGCACGGGCCTCGGCCGACTGGCCGGGGCCGCACACCACGGTGACCGGTTCGAAACGGCGGACGGCGCGGGCGACCGACGCCCAGGCGGCACGGGAGGCGGCCAGGTCCTCGGGGGTGTCGAAGGTCGGGTTGGGGCCCGGCCACGCCATCCAGGTGCGCTCGTGCGTCGTCCACTCGGCGGGCATGCGGAAGCCGTCGGCGGCGGGGGTGTTCATCAGGGATCCTCAGAGGAAGTAGAGGCGGTTGAGGGAGACGGAGTCGGCGGGCTCGGAGCGCAGCGGGTCGCCGTCGAGGGTGACCAGGCCGGTGCGCCGGTCGACGTCGACCGCTCCGGTGCGGGAGTTCAGGCGCAGGTCGGCCGGGCCGATGCCGCGGGTGCCGCGGACGGCGACCCGGCGGCGCCGGGTGGGCATCGTGTCGTGGCCCTGGTCCACGGCGGCCTGCGCGACGAACGCCACCGAGATCTCGGCTGGGGTGGCGCCGTGCGCGCCGAACTGCGGGCCGAGCACCAGGGGTTCGCAGGTGTCGGTGGCCGCGCCCGGGTCGCCGACCACGCCGTAGGCCGGGAAGCCCGCCTTGAGGACGAGCTGCGGCTTGGCGCCGAAGTACTCCGGGCGCCACAGCACGATGTCGGCGAGCTTGCCGACCTCGATGGAGCCGACTTCGTGGGCCAGGCCGTGCGCGATGGCCGGGTTGATGGTCAGCTTGGCCAGGTAGCGCAGCACGCGCGCGTTGTCGTCGTCCGGGCCGTCCCCGTCCACCGGGCCCAGCTCGGCCTTCATCTTGCCGGCCATCGCGAAGGTGCGGCGCACGGTCTCCCCGGCCCGGCCCATGCCCTGGGCGTCGGAGGAGGTGATGCCGATGGCGCCCAGGTCGTGCAGCACGTCCTCGGCGCCCATGGTGCCGGCCCGGATGCGGTCGCGGGCCATGGCGGCGTCGCCCGGCAGGTCGGGCTTGAGGTCGTGGACGGAGACGATCATGCCGTAGTGCTCGGCGACCGCGTCCCGGCCGAACGGCAGGGTGGGGTTGGTGGAGGAGCCGATGACGTTCGGCACCCCGGCCATCTTCAGCACGTTGGGGACGTGTCCGCCGCCGCAGCCCTCGATGTGGAAGGCGTGGATCGTACGGCCCTGAAGGACGCGCAGGGTGTCCTCGACCGACAGGCACTCGTTCAGGCCGTCGCTGTGCAGGGCCACCTGGACGTCGTGCTCCTCGGCGACGCGCAGGGCGGTGTCCAGGGCACGGGTGTGGGCGCCCATGTCCTCGTGCACCTTGAAGCCGCTCGCCCCGCCCTCGGCCAGGGCCTCGATGAGCGGCGCCTCGTGGGAGGACGAACCACGGCCCAGGAAGCCGATGTTGACCGGCCAGGCGTCGAAGGCGCCGAACGCGTGCTTCAGGGCCCACGGCGAGTTGACGCCCACGCCCCACACCGGCCCGAACTCCTGGCCGATGATCGTGGTCACGCCGGAGGCGAGCGAGGCCTCCATGATGCGCGGCGACAGCAGGTGGACATGGGTGTCCACGGCACCGGCCGTGGCGATGAGCCCCTCGCCCGAGACGATGGACGTACCCGTGCCGACGACCACGTCCACGCCGTCGAGCGTGTCGGGGTTGCCGGCCCGCCCGATGGCGCGGACGCGCCCCTCGCGGATGCCGATGGACACCTTGCGGATGCCCTGCACCGCGTCGATCACGACGACGTTGCTGATGACGACGTCGCAGGTCTCGCGGACGGCCGCCGCCTTCAGGTGCAGGCCGTCGCGGGCGGTCTTGCCGAATCCGGCGAGGAACTCGTCGCCGTACTTCTGGGAGTCGGACTCCACGCGTACGACCAGCCCGGAGTCGCCGAGGCGGATGCGGTCGCCGGCGCGCGGGCCGTGGGTGGCGGCGTACTCGTACGCCGTGAGCCGGCGGGCTTCGGCCGGGTGGCCTCCGGGGCGGCTCATCGCTCGACCTCCTGCTCGGTGTTCTCCGTCTTCGTGTTCTCCCGCTCCGTGTTCTCCCGCTCCGTGCTCTCCGGCTCCGTGCTCTCCGGCACGGTGTTCTCCGGCTCGGTGTTGTCCGGTACGCCGAGGTATCCGCAGGCCGCGGCCCGGCGCAGGGCCTCCTGCTTCGCCCCCGGCGCGTCCAGTGGGCCGTCGACGAGTCCCGCGAAGCCGATGGCGATCCGCTCCCCGCCGACCGGCACGAGACCGACCTCGGCGCTCTCCCCCGGCCCGAACCGGACCGAGGAACCGGCGGGCACGGCCAGCCGCGTCCCGTATGCGGCCGCGCGGTCGAAGTCCAGGCGCGGGTTGGCCTCGAAGAAGTGGAAGTGGGAGGTGACCGACACCGGAACGGACGCGGTGTTGGTGACCGTGAGGCACAGGGCCGGCTCGGGGTCGGCGTGCTGCGGTCCGGGCAGCAGCGCCCCGGGGCCCTGGTCCCCCAGCGAGCCGCCGGCGATCGGGTCGGAGACCACGGCGAGCCGTGAGCCGTCGTCGAAGACGGCCTCGACGTGGACCTCGGTCACCACGTCCGCGACGCCCGGAAGGACGTCGTCCGGGCCGAGCACCGCACGGGCGCGCTCGATCGCCTCGGCGAGCCGGGCGCCGTCGCGGGCGGCCTCGC
The DNA here is from genome assembly GCF_032658145.1 of Streptomyces sp. MK7. Classification (NCBI taxonomy): domain Bacteria; kingdom Bacillati; phylum Actinomycetota; class Actinomycetes; order Kitasatosporales; family Streptomycetaceae; genus Streptomyces; species Streptomyces sp. MK7. The sequence goes on along the minus strand of NZ_JAVACL010000009.1, from coordinate 123,202 downwards.
AGACGGTGTCGGCGATCAGGGCGGTGGCCTCCGGCACGTTGAGCCGCAGGCCGCGGGCCTTGCGGGCGCGGGCCAGCTCGGCGGCTCCGAAGAGCAGCAGCCGGTCACGCTCCGTGGGGGTCAGTCTCACGCGGCGGCACCTCCTTGCCTTTCATGGATTAGAGCAACACTCTAAAGGTCGAATTCAACGCTGCGAAAGATTGATGGTTGACGACACACTGACGTCCGCGTCACATTGAACGTCGCTCAAACTCTCAGGCGGCAGTCGAAGGAGACGCAAGCCATGCCGATAGAACAGCGCGGAGTAGACACCATCCCCGAGGAGGAGCGGACCAGCGGTCCGCGCGATCTGGTGTCGATCCTGCTCGGGTCCAATCTGTGCCTCGGTGTGATCATCTTCGGCTGGCTGCCGCCGTCCTTCGGGCTGGGCTGGTGGGGCTCGCTCAGCTCGATCGTGGTGGGCACCGTGGTCGGCACGCTGTTCACGGCCCCGCTGGCCCTGGTCTCCCTGCGCACCGCCACCAACCTGTCCACGTCCTCCGGCGCCCAGTTCGGTGTGCGGGGCCGGCTGGTCGGCTCGGTGGTCGGGCTGCTCCTCGCCCTCGGCTACACCGCGCTGACGGTGTGGATCGGCGGCGACGTGATGGTGAGCGTCCTGCACCGGCTGTTCGGGCTGACGCCGAGCGGGGTGTCGTACGCCGCCGTCTACACGCTGCTCGCCGCGGCGACCGTCGCGGGCGCCGTCTACGGCTACCGGGTGCTGCTCGCCATGTCCCGTGTCCTCGCGATCGGCATGACGGCGCTGCTGGCCCTCGGCGTGATCGCCTACGCGCCGCACTTCACCACCGCCGCGCTGCCGGAGACGGGCGGCTATCTGCTGGGCGGGTTCTGGCCGACGTGGTTCCTCGCCACGGTGGCCGCGGGCCTGTCCGGCCCGGTCGCCTTCATCACCCTGCTGGGCGACTACACCCGCTACATCTCCCCGCGCCGCCACTCCTCCCGCCGGGTGCTGCACGCCACCTGGCTCGGCCTGATCCTGGGCCTGCTCGTCCCGCAACTGTTCGGCACCTTCACGGCCTACGGCGCCCGCGCCGCCCTGGACTACGCCGGTCCCCTGGTCGACGCCTCCCCCACCTGGTACCTGCTGCCGCTGCTGCTGTCCGCCTCCGCCGGCTCGGTCGGCAACGCGGGTCTGATGCTGTACTCGATGGGCCTGGACCTGGACGCGATCCTGCCGCGCGCCTCACGCGCCCGGGCCACCTACACGGTCGCCGTCGTCGCCACGCTGTGTGTCTTCGTCGGCCACTACGCCTGGAACGCGCAGTCGGCGATGACGTCCTTCGTGCTGCTGCTGACCGCGATCGGCACCCCGTGGGCGGTCGTCACGCTCATCGGCTTCGCCCGCTGCCGCAGTGTCTACGACGCCGACGCCCTTCAGGTCTTCAACCGGCGCTCGCGGGGCGGCATCTACTGGTACCGGGCCGGCTGGAACGTGCGGGCGACCCTCTCCTGGGCGGTGGGCGCCGTGGTCGGTCTGCTGGCGGTGTCCCTGCCGTCGTACCAGGGTCCGCTGCTGCGCCTGACCGGCGGTGTGGACTGCAGCTTCCTGCTCTCGGGTGCGGTCGGCGGCGCGGTCTACCTGCTGCTGACGCACGGCCGGGAACACGAGGGGGCCGCCGCGGACGGGGAGTCCGCGGCGGCCCCGGCAGTCCGTCAGGAGGCCTGACCCGGCAGGTGGGCTCAGCCCAGCTTGTGCATCCAGCCGTGCTTGTCCTCGGTGACGCCGCGCTGGATGTCCAGGAGAGCCTGGCGGAGGCGCATCGTGACCTCGCCGGGCTCTCCGCCCGACTGCTGCCACTCGGCGCCCGCGCGCTTGACCATGCCGACCGGGGTGATCACGGCCGCCGTGCCACAGGCGAAGACCTCGGTCAGCGTGCCGTTCTCGGAGTCGCGCTGCCACTGGTCGACGGAGACCCGGGCCTCCTCGGCCTCGTAGCCGAGGTCACGGGCGACGGCGAGCAGGGAGTCGCGGGTGACGCCCTCCAGGATCGAGCCGCTGAGCGACGGGGTGACGATCTTGTCGCCGTAGACGAAGTACAGGTTCATGCCGCCGAGTTCCTCGACCCACTTGTGCTCCACGGCGTCGAGGTAGCAGACCTGGTCGCAGCCCTGGGCGGCGGCCTCGGCCTGGGCGAGCAGGGAGGCCGCGTAGTTGCCGCCGGTCTTGGCGTCGCCCACGCCGCCGGGGACGGCGCGGACGCGGTCCTCGGAGGCCCAGATGGAGACGGGCTTCACGCCGCCGGGGAAGTAGGCGCCGGCCGGGGAGGCGATCACGATGAACAGGTACTCGTTGGCGGGCTTGACGCCGAGGCCGACCTCGGTGGAGATCATGAACGGGCGCAGGTAGAGGGACTCCTCGCCGCCGTGCGCCGGCACCCACGCCTTGTCCTGCTGGACCAGGGCGTCACAGGCCTCGATGAACGTCTCGACGGGCAGCTCGGGCATGGCCAGGCGGCGGGAGGACGCCTGGAAGCGCAGGGCGTTCTTCTCCGGGCGGAAGGTGGCGACCGAGCCGTCGGGCTGGCGGTAGGCCTTCAGGCCCTCGAAGATCTCCTGCGCGTAGTGCAGGACGTGGGTGGCGGGGTCGAGGGGGATCGGCGCGTACGGAACGAGCTGGCCGTCGTGCCAGCCCCGGCCCTCGGTCCACCTGATCGTCACCATGTGGTCGGTGAAGTGGCGGCCGAACCCGGGGTTGGTCAGAATCGCCTCGCGCTCCGCGTCGGAGAGCGGGTTGGCCGAGGGCTTGAGCTCGATCGTGGGCGTCGTCATGAGTGAGTGTCCTTCACCGGGTTGTAGTGACGGGCCGCGCTCACGCCCGCACGGCCAGTGGCTGGTGCTAGGACGTCCGAGCATTCCCTCATCTCGCGGCTCCGCGTTCGATTATCGCGCGGGGGCTGCGATGGAAGGAAACGGGGTGAATACGACCCAGGATTCGATGGTGGCACCCGGCGGCGGGCATGGGGAAGCCGCCGGGCCCGGATGCGACCCGACGGCTTCGAAGGTTCTTCGAGTGGCGCGGCGGGGTCAGCCGGCTACTCGTACGGCGAGCGCGTCACCGATCTCGGAGGTGCTGCGCGCGGGCAGCCCACCGCGCTCCGCGAGGTCGGCGGAGACGGCGTCCTCGATCCGGGTCGCCTCCGCGTCGTAGCCGAGGTGGCGCAGCAGCAGGGCGACGGAGAGGACCGTGGCGGTCGGGTCGGCCTTGCCCTGGCCTGCGATGTCCGGGGCCGAGCCGTGGACCGGCTCGAACATGGACGGGAACTCGCGGCTCGGGTTGATGTTGCCGGAGGCCGCGACGCCGATGCCGCCGGAGACGGCCGCGGCGAGGTCGGTGATGATGTCGCCGAAGAGGTTGTCGGTGACGATGACGTCGAAGCGCTCGGGCTGGGTGACCAGGTAGATGGTGGCCGCGTCGACGTGGATGTACTCGGTGGTGACCTCGGGGTACTCCTCGGCCACCTTGTTGAAGATGTCGGTCCACAGGTGTCCCGCGAAGGTCAGGACGTTGTTCTTGTGGACCAGCGTGAGCTTCTTGCGGGGGCGGGCCTCGGCGCGGGCGAAGGCGTCGCGGACCACGCGCTCGACACCGAAGGCCGTGTTCACGGAGACCTCGGTGGCGACCTCGTGCTCGGTGCCCTTGCGGATGGTGCCGCCGTTGCCCGTGTACGGGCCCTCGGTGCCCTCGCGGACGACGACGAAGTCGATCTTCGGGTCGCCGGCGAGCGGGGTGGCGACACCCGGCAGGAGTTTGCTCGGGCGCAGGTTGACGTGGTGGTCGAAGGCGAAGCGGAGCTTGAGCAGGAAGCCGCGCTCCAGGACGCCGGACGGCACCGACGGGTCGCCGATCGCGCCGAGCAGGATGGCGTCGTGCGCCTTCAGGGCCTCGAGGTCGGCGTCGGTGAGGGTCTCACCGGTGGCGTGGTAGCGCCGGGCGCCGAAGTCGTACTCCCTGGTCTCCAGCTTCACATCCTGCGGGAGGACGGCGGTCAGGACCTTCAGACCCTCGGCCACGACTTCCTGGCCGATGCCGTCACCGGGAATCACTGCGAGATCGATGCTGCGAGACATGCCGGCACCCTACTCCTCGTCCCGAGAGATGACACACGACGTCCGCCATATGGACCGGCGGCCGGGGTGGGCCGGCTCAGTGGCCGGTCTCGCCCCCGTTGTCGCGGCGGTCGAGGGCACGCTGGAGGGCTGCGGCGGCGTTCTTGCGGTCGGACTCGCTCATGCGGGTGACGTGACGGACGCGGCGGCGGACGGTCGTCTCGGCCATGGTGAATCGACTCCTTCGGGAAAGCGCGGAGTGCGCAGGCGGAGGGATTTACGAGACGCCGGAGTGGGCGGGGAGCGGCGCCGCAGGGGTGTCCTGCACAGGGCCCGGCTCACGACCGCCATTCGCTGGATCGAGCGGTGACGTTCGGCTTCTACAAAGCTATGCGAGGACGGCCCGGCTGTCTCCACAATTACTCGGACTTCCTACTATCTGAGACAGCCGCTCGGCCCCCCGACTCTGACCTGGGGTTTTCGCCGGACATGGCACCGCCCCCGGCCGGAGGGGTGCTTCCGGACCGGGGGCGGGGTTCGCGGGTTCCGCGCGGGGGTCAGCCCATGTGCGGGTAGGTGTAGTCGGTCGGCGGGACCAGGGTCTCCTTGATGGCGCGGGTCAGGGTCCAGCGCATCAGGTTCTGCGGGGCGCCGGCCTTGTCGTTGGTGCCGGAGGCGCGGCCGCCGCCGAACGGCTGCTGGCCGACCACGGCGCCGGTCGACTTGTCGTTGATGTAGAAGTTGCCGGCCGCGTAGCGCAGCTTCTCCATCGTGTACGCCGCCGCGGCGCGGTCGTTCGCGATGACCGAACCCGTGAGGGCGTAGTCCGACACCGACTCCATCTGGGTCAGCATCTCGTCGTAACGGTCGTCCTCGTAGACGTGCACCGCGAGGATCGGGCCGAAGTACTCGGTCGTGAAGACCTCGTTCTCCGGGTCGGTGCACTCGATGACGGTCGGGCGGACGAAGTAGCCGACCGAGTCGTCGTAGGTGCCGCCCGCGACGATCGTGCAGGACGGGTCCGCCTTGGCACGGTCGATCGCGGCCTTGTTCTTCGCGAAGGAGCGCTCGTCGATGACCGCGCCCATGAAGTTGGCCAGGTCGGTGACGTCACCCATGGTCAGGTAGTCGACCTCGGCGGCGAACTCCTCCTTGAAGCCGGAGTTCCAGACGGAGGCCGGGATGTACGCCCGGGAGGTGGCCGAGCACTTCTGGCCCTGGTACTCGAAGGCACCGCGGGTCAGGGCGGTCTTCAGCACCGCGCGGTCGGCGCTCGGGTGGGCCACCAGGAAGTCCTTGCCGCCGGTCTCGCCGACCAGACGCGGGTAGGAGCGGTACTTCTCGATGTTGTTGCCGACCGTCTTCCACAGGTACTGGAAGGTCCTGGTCGAACCGGTGAAGTGGATGCCGGCCAGGTCGCGGTGGTTCAGGGCGACCTCGGAGACCTCGATGCCGTCACCGGTGAGGAGGTTGATGACGCCGTTGGGCAGGCCCGCCTCCTCCAGCAGCTTCATGAGCAGGACGGCCGCGTGGGTCTGGGTCGGGGACGGCTTCCAGATCACCACGTTGCCCATCAGCGCGGGCGCGGTCGGCAGGTTGGCCGCGATCGCCGAGAAGTTGAACGGCGTGATCGCGTAGACGAAGCCCTCCAGCGGGCGGTGGTCCATGCGGTTCCACACGCCCGGGGAGTTGGCCGGGGGCTGCTCGGCCAGGATCTGGCGGGCGTAGTGGACGTTGAAGCGCCAGAAGTCGACCAGCTCGCAGGGGCTGTCGATCTCGGCCTGCTGGGCGGTCTTGGACTGGCCGAGCATGGTGGAGGCGGCGATTGTCTCGCGCCACGGGCCGGCCAGCAGCTCGGCGGCGCGCAGGATGATCGCGGCGCGGTCGTCGAAGGACATCGCGCGCCAGGCCGGGGCCGCGGCCAGGGCCGCGTCGATGGCGTCCTGGGCGTCCTGCTTGCCGGCGTTGCGGTAGGTGCCGAGGACGGCCTTGTGGTTGTGCGGCTGGACGACCTCGAAGGCCTCACCGCCGCCCATGCGCTTCTCGCCGCCGATGGTGCAGGGCAGGTCGACCGGGTTCTCGGCCAGCTCCTTGAGCTTGGCCTCCAGCCGGGCGCGTTCGGGCGAACCGGGGGCGTAGCCGTGCACCGGCTCGTTGACGGGCGTGGGGACCTGGGTCACAGCGTCCATGGTTTCCGTAACTCCTTGACTTGAGCGGTGGGTCGGGCGTGGGGTGCGGGCTCAGCCCTTGCTGACCATCGAACGGACGAAGAAGCGCAGGTTCGCCGGCTTCTCGGCCAGGCGCCGCATGAAGTAGCCGTACCAGTCGGTGCCGTAGGCGGTGTAGACGCGCATCCGGTGGCCCTCGGCGGCCAGCCGCAGGTGCTCGTCGCCGCGGATGCCGTACAGCATCTGGAACTCGTACTCGTCGAGCTTGCGGCCGGCGCCGCGGGCCAGTTCCTGCGCGATGGAGATCAGACGCGGGTCGTGGGACCCGACCATCGGGTAGCCGTCGCCCTCCATGAGGGTGCGCAGGATCCGGACGTACGCCTTGTCGATCTCGTGCTTGTTCTGGTACGCGACCTCGGCGGGCTCCTTGTAGGCGCCCTTCACCAACCGTACGCGGCTGCCGCAAGCGGCGAGGCGGCGCGCGTCGGCCTCGGTGCGGAAGAGGTAGGCCTGGATGACGCAGCCGGTCTGCGGGAAGTCCTTCCGCAGCTCCTCGTGGATGGCGAACATCGAGTCGAGGGTGGTGTGGTCCTCCGCGTCCAGGGTGACCGTGGTGCCGACCGCGGCCGCGGCCTCGACGACCGGGCGGACGTTCGCGAGCGCCAGCTCGTGGCCGTCGGGCAGCGCTTGGCCGAACATGGACAGCTTCACGGACATCTCGACCTTCGGGCCGAGCTGAAGGTCCTTGAGGCGGTCGATCAGCAGCAGGTAGGCGTCGCGGGCGGCGGTGGCCTGCTCGGGAGTGGTGATGTCCTCGCCGACCACGTCCATGGTCAGCTCCAGGCCCCGGCCGGTCAGCTCCGCGATGATGGGAACGACGTCGTCCACGGTCTCGCCGGGGATGAAGCGGTCGACGACCTGCTTGGTCACCGGGGCCGCCGAGATCAGGCGTCGCATCCGGTCGCTGCGCGACGCGGCAAGAATCACGGGACCCAGCACGGGGCACCTCCACCACACTCAAAGAAGGCCGAAACCCGACCATTCGGGGACGGCACGGAGAACCACCGTGAAAGTTAAGGATCCCTCCGATCGTCTGCCATCGACAGCTGTCACGCATCCGTGGACCCGATCTCAGACAGATGTATGAAGGCCCTGCGCAAATGAGGGAGAATGCCCGAGTGACGGCCGATTACAAAGGTGACTACCAGGAGCTGGTCGACGAGATCTCGGAGCTGCTCGGCGCGCCGGCCACGCTGGAGAACCGGGACTTCGTGCTGATCGCCTTCGGCGCCTACGCCAGCGAGGAGGACCTGGATCCCTCGGCCCTGGACCCGGTGCGCACCCGTTCGATCCTCACGCGCCGCTCCACGGCCGCGGTCCGCCACTGGTTCGAGGGCTTCGGCATCACCCGGGCCACGGGCCCGGTCAGGATCCCGCCGACCCCCGAGGCGGGCGTGTACCGGGGGCGGATCTGCCTTCCGGTACGCCATCGGGGTGTCGTCCTCGGCTATGTCTGGCTCCTGGACCACGATCCGGGGCCGACCGAGCAGCAGCTGTCGGCGGCGATGCGGGTGACCGCGCGGATCGGCGCGCTGCTCGCGGACGAGGCGCAGCACGGCGCCGACCTCACCCGGGAGCTGCGCGCCGTGCTGACCGCGGAGCGGGGCTGGCCGCGGGATGCAGCGGTGGCGGAGCTGCGCACGGCCCTGGGTGTGCGTGCGGACGGCCCGCACACGGTGGTCTGCGTGGCGCCCTGGCCCTCGGCGGACCCCGACGACGCTCCCTCGGTGCGCACCCTGCCGGGCGCGACGGCGCTGTGCGCGGTGCCCTGGGGCACCACGGCCCGGTGCCTGGCACTGCTGGTGCGGCTGCGCTCGGCCGACACGCTGACCCCCGCGGTGTCGGCGGCGACGCGGCTGCTGGAACGGGCGGGCGGGGGCGCGGTGGCCGGTGGGATCGCCGCCGGCCGGACGGGGCTGGCCGAGCTGGGCAGCGCCTGGGCGGAGGCGTCGGCCGCCGCGCGGGCCGCGCTGGCGGAGCCGCGTCTGGGTCCGGTCGCCGAGTGGGCGTCGATCGGCCCGTTCCGCCTGCTCACCGCATTGCCGCCGGAGGTCGCGCAGGACCCCGCCGTACGCGCTCTGCTCTCCCCCGCCCACCAGGAGCTGGCCCGCACCGCCGAGATCTTCCTGGACTGCGCGGGCCAGGCCGGCCGGGCCGCCGCCGAGCTGGGCATCCACCGCCAGACGCTCTACTACCGGCTGTCCCGGGTGGAACAGCTGACCGGCCTGGACCTGGACGACGGCGAGGACCGGCTGCTGCTGCACATGGCCCTCAAGGCGGGCCGGCTGTAGTCAGCTCTTCCCGGCGGACTCCGCCGCCTCCTTCCGGGCCCGCTCGGCTCCCGCGATCACCCGGCGCAGCCCCTCGGTGAGCCGGTCGGCGTCGGTCGCCGAGTCCGGGTCGAAGAGCCACTGCACCATGAGTCCGTTGAGCAGGGTCTGGTAGAAGCGGCCCTCCGTGTCGACGGTCTCCTTGTCGAGCTCCCTCTCCGGGACGCCGGTGAACATCGAGACCAGTCCGGAACGCCCCTCCTGCTGGGCCTCGCCCAGCAGTCGGCGCACCTCCGGCATCCGGTCGCCCTGGAAGATGAGTTCGAAGCTCAGCAGCCAGATGGCCCGCGACTCGGGTACCGAGCGGATGACGCTCGCCCACACGTCCCGGAAGCGCTCCAGCGACCCGGAGGGCGCCGTCGTCTCGCCGCCCGCGCCCCAGCCGGGGCCTGAAGCCATGGTCTCTCCCACGCCCTCGATCAACGACACGTACGCCTGTGCCAGCAGCGCGTCCTTCGAGCCGTAGTGGTAGCCGATGGACGCGAGGTTGGTCCCCGACGCCTTGACGACGTCCCGCGCGGTCGTGCGCAGGAAGCCCTTCTCCAGCAGGCAGCGCTTCGCGCCTTCCAGCAGATCCTCACGATGTCCCATGCGATCAGCCTACCCGCGATCCATACAATCGTCCTAGACGAGTGACTTATACATTAGTCCTAGACGATCGTATAAGACGTGTGTACATTCCTTGGCATGACGAACTCGACGAGCACCACCACCACCGCGGTCCCTCGCGCCGGCCGCCGTGAATGGACCGCCCTCGGCGTGCTGATGCTGCCGCTGCTGCTGGTCTCGATGGACGTCTCGGTCCTCTACTTCGCGATCCCCGCGATCAGCGCGGACCTGGAGCCGAGCGGCACCCAGCAGCTGTGGATCTTCGACATCTACGCGTTCGTCCTGGCCGGTCTGCTGATGACGATGGGCTCGCTCGGCGACCGCGTCGGCCGCCGCCGGCTGCTGCTGATCGGGGCCGCCGCCTTCGGCGCCGCCTCGCTGACGGCCGCGTACGCGAACAGCGCCGAGACCCTGATCGCCGCCCGCGCGGTCCTCGGCATCGGCGGCGCCACCCTGATGCCCTCGACGATGGCGCTGGTCCGAACGATGTTCACCGACCCCGCCCAGCGGGCGAAGGCCATCGGCATCTGGTCCGGTGTGATGACCGGCGGCATCGCGCTCGGCTCGGTGCTGAGCGGCGTCCTGGTGCAGTACTTCTGGTGGGGCTCGGTCTTCCTGGTCAACCTGCCCGCGATGGCGCTGCTGCTGGTGCTGGGCCCGGTCCTGCTGCCCGAGTCGAAGAACCCCGAGCCCGGCCGTTTCGACCTGCTCAGCGTGCCGCTGTCGATGGCGGCGGTGCTCCCGGTGATCTACGGTCTGAAGGAGATCCCGTCCGAGGGAGTGCACCCGCTCTACGTCGTCTCGATCGCCGTCGGCCTGCTCTTCGCGGCCCTCTTCGTCCACCGCCAGCGCACGGCGGCCGCCCCGATGATCTCCCCGGCCCTGTTCCGCGGCCGCGGCTTCGCCCCCGCGATCGTCCTGAACCTCGTCTCCGCGTTCGCGATGATGGGCTCGGCCTTCTTCACCACGCAGTACCTGCAGTCGGTGCTCGGCAAGAGCGCGCTGGAGGCGGCCCTGTGGGCGCTGCTGCCCTCGGTCCCGATCGGAATGGCGGCCCCGGCGGCGACGCGGCTGGTGCAGAAGGGCGTCAACCGGGCGTACGTCGTCGCCGCGGGCTTCGTGATCGCCGCGACCGGCTACGCGATGCTCGCCCTGGCCGGCACGGACTCGCTGGTGCTGGTGCTGGTCGCGTGCGGCGTCCTGGCCTGCGGCATCGTGATGGTGATGTCCCAGATGACCGACCTGGCGCTGGGCGCGGCCCCGGTGGAGCGGGCGGGTGCGGCCTCGTCCCTGCTGGAGACCGGCCAGGAGTTCGGCGGCGCGCTCGGCATGGCGGTGCTCGGCTCCATCGGTACGGCGATCTACCGCCACGAGATCCCGTCCGCCGCCCCGGCCCCGGCCCACGAGACCCTCGGTGGTGCGCTCGCCGCCGCCGGACGGCTCCCGGGACGTGCGGGCGAGGCCCTGGTGACGGCGGCACGGGCGGCGTTCACCGACGGGATGCGGGGCGCGGCGATCGCGGCCGCGGCGGTGCTGGTCGTCGCGGCGATCGCGGCGGCGGCGACCTTGCGCCGGGTCCACGTGCGCGAGACCGCGCAGGTGGCGGAGCTGGAGGCGGCCGGGACCGGGGCGGCGGTGGAGTCGGTGGCCTGACGGCCACTGCTGGCACGCGGAACGCCGGGCGGGCTACATCACGTAGCCCGCCCGGCGTTCCGTGTACGGCAACCTAGACGAGGTTCACCGAACGGGCCGACGTCGCCCCGATCTCAGCGGCGACCTCCGCGAGAACGTTGGACGGCACCGTGTCGTCCACGGTGAGCACCGCCAGCGCCTCGCCGCCCGCCGTCGAGCGGGCGACCTGCATGCCGGCGATGTTGATGCCGGCCTCGCCGATGACGCGGCCGACCGTGCCGACGACACCGGGGCGGTCCTCGTAGCGCAGGACGACCATGTGGTCGGCGAGCGCCAGGTCCACGTCGTAGTCGCCGACCGCGACGATCTTCTGCACGTGCTTCGGGCCGGCCAGCGTGCCGGAGACCGAGACCTCCTCGCCGTCGGCGAGGGTGCCGCGCACGGTGACGACGTTGCGGTGGTCGGCCGACTCCGAGCTGGTGGTCAGGCGGACTTCGACACCGCGCTCCTGTGCGAACAGCGGCGCGTTGACATAGGAGACCGTCTCGTCGACGACGTCCTCGAAGACGCCCTTGAGCGCGGAGAGCTCCAGCACCTTCACGTCGTGCTGGGTGATCTCGCCGTAGACCTCGACGTCGAGGCGGACCGCGACCTCGCCCGCGAGGGCGGTGAAGATGCGGCCGAGGTGCTCGGCGAGCGGCAGGCCCGGCTTGACGTCCTCGGCGATGACACCGCCCTGGACGTTCACCGCGTCCGGCACGAGCTCACCGGCCAGCGCGAGGCGCACGGACTTGGCGACCGCGATGCCCGCCTTCTCCTGGGCCTCGTCGGTGGAGGCACCCAGGTGCGGGGTGCAGACCACCTGGTCGAACTCGAACAGCGGGGAGTCCGTGCACGGCTCCTTGGCGTACACGTCCAGGCCCGCGCCCGCGACCCGGCCCTCCTTGAGCGCCGAGTACAGCGCCTCCTCGTCGACGATCCCGCCGCGCGCGGCGTTGACGATGCGCACGCTCGGCTTGACCTTGCGCAGCGCCTCGTCGCCGATCAGGCCGAGGGTCTCGGGGGTCTTCGGGAGGTGGACGGTGATGAAGTCGGAGACCTCCAGCAACTCGTCCAGGGTCAGCACCTTGACGCCCATCTGCGCGGCCCGCGCCGGCTGCACGTAGGGGTCGTAGGCGACGACCTTCATGCCGAAGGCGGACATGCGCTGGGCGACCAGGGCACCGATGCGGCCGAGGCCGACGACACCGAGGGTCTTCTCGGCCAGCTCCACACCCGTGTACTTGCTGCGCTTCCACTCGCCGTTCTTCAGCGCGGCGTTGGCCTGCGGGATGTTGCGGGCGGTGGCGAGGATGAGGCCGCAGGCCAGCTCGGCGGCGGTCACGATGTTGGAGGTCGGGGCGTTGACGACCATCACGCCGGCCTTCGTGGCGGCGGAGACGTCGACGTTGTCCAGGCCGACGCCGGCGCGGGCGACGACCTTGAGCTTGTTCGCCGCGGCGATCGCCTCCGCGTCGACCTTGGTGGCCGAGCGGATCAGGATCGCGTCCACGTCGGCGATGGCGGGGAGCAGTTCGGCCCGGTCGGCGCCGTTGCAGTGCCGGATCTCGAAGTCCGGGCCGAGCGCGTCGACGGTGGCGGGCGACAGCTCTTCAGCGATGAGTACGACAGGTTTCGAGCTCACGTGAGTCCTCACAAGTCCAATGCATGCGGACGGCCGTCCCGACGGCCGCAGGCGGAGGAGGGGTGCTAGCCGCGTGGAAGACGCACGACGCTGTGGGCCTGACGCGTTGTTGTGCAGCAGTGTAGTGGCGCCGCGTGCGTCGCATTACGCCGCTGCGGAAGGATCACCCGTCCGTGGCTGGACGGGGTGGACAACGCCGCGAGTCCACCAGTGACTCACGACGTTACTCCGGGTTCGGCAAAAGGGGCCGGAGCGTCCGCTCCGACCCCTCCGCCACGAGGCTTACGCCTCCTCGTTCACCCAGCTCATGAGCTTGCGCAGCTCCTTGCCGGTGGTCTCCAGCAGGTGCTCGGAGTCCTGCTTCTTGTACTCGTTGTACTTCTTCAGGCCGCCGTGGTACTCGTCCATCCAGTTCCGGGCGAACGAGCCGTCCTGGATCTCCGCCAGGACCTTCTTCATCTCGGCCTTGGTGGCGTCGGTGATGATGCGCGGGCCGGTGACGTAGTCGCCCCACTCGGCGGTCTCGGAGATCGACCAGCGCATCTTCTCCAGGCCGCCCTCGTACATGAGGTCGACGATCAGCTTCAGCTCGTGCAGGCACTCGAAGTAGGCGATCTCCGGCTGGTAGCCCGCCTCGACCAGGGTCTCGAAGCCGGCCTTCACCAGGGCGGCGGTGCCACCGCACAGCACGGCCTGCTCACCGAACAGGTCGGTCTCGGTCTCCTCGGTGAAGGTGGTCTTGATGACGCCGGCGCGGGTGCCGCCGATGCCCTTGGCGTAGGACAGGGCCAGCGCGAAGGCGCCCCCGGAGGCGTCCTGCTCGACGGCCACGATGCACGGAACGCCGCGGCCCTCCTCGTACTGACGGCGCACCAGGTGGCCCGGGCCCTTCGGCGCGACCATGCAGACGTCCACGCCGGCCGGGGGCTTGATGAAGCCGTAGCGGATGTTCAGGCCGTGGCCGAAGAACAGCGCGTCGCCGTCCTTCAGGTTCGGGGCGATGGACTCCTCGTAGACCTGGGCCTGGATCGGGTCCGGGACCAGGATCATGATGACGTCGGCCTCGGCGGCGGCCTCCGCCGGGGTGACCACGCGCAGGCCCTGCTCCTCGGCCTTGGCCTTGGACTTCGAGCCCTCGTGCAGACCGACCCGGACGTCGACACCGGAGTCGCGCAGCGACAGGGCGTGGGCGTGGCCCTGGCTGCCATAGCCGATGACCGCGACCTTGCGGCCCTGGATGATGGACAGGTCGGCGTCAGCGTCGTAGAACAGCTCGGCCACTTTGGGTTCTCTCCTTGGTATGCAGGTTGTGCGTCCCACCGTATGCCGGTGAGGGGACGGGAAGTTCCGGGGTCTCGGTATACGGGCGGCCGGTGTCCCCCGACCGCCCGAATACGCCGCTAAGCCGACCGGTCGAGGGCGCGCAGCGACCGGTCCGTGATCGAGCGGGCGCCGCGGCCGATCGCGATCGTGCCGGACTGGACCAGCTCCTTGATGCCGAACGGCTCCAGCATCTTCAGCATGGCCGACAGCTTGTCGCTGGACCCGGTGGCCTCGACGGTCACCGCGTCCGGGGAGACGTCGACGGTCTTGGCGCGGAACAGCTGGACGATCTCGACGATCTGGGAGCGCGTCTCGTTGTCGGCGCGCACCTTCACCAGGACGAGTTCGCGCTGCACCGCCTGGGACGGCTCCAGCTCGACGATCTTGAGCACGTTGACGAGCTTGTTGAGCTGCTTGGTCACCTGTTCCAGCGGCAGGTCCTCGACGCTCACCACGATGGTGATGCGGGAGATGTCCGGGTGTTCGGTGACGCCGACCGCGAGCGAGTCGATGTTGAAGCCGCGGCGGGAGAACAGGGCGGCGATCCGGGCGAGGATGCCGGGGGTGTTCTCGACCAGGACCGAGAGCGTGTGCTTGGTGGACATGACGGTCGTACCTTCCTGAAGTCCTCGGTGGCTCTCAGTCGTCCTCGTTGTCGCCGAAGTCGGGGCGGACGTCACGGGCGGCCATGATCTCGTCGTTGGAGGTGCCGGCGGCGACCATCGGCCAGACCATCGCGTCCTCGTGGACGATGAAGTCGACGACGACCGGGCGGTCGTTGACGGAGTTGGCCTCCTCGATGACCTTGTCCAGGTCCTCGGGCCGCTCGCAGCGGATCGCGTAGCAGCCCATGGCCTCCGACAGCTTCACGAAGTCGGGGACCCGGGTGCCCCTGGCCTCGGGGTTGACGTCCTCCGGTCCGGAGTGCAGGACCGTGTTGGAGTACCGCTGGTTGTAGAACAGGGTCTGCCACTGGCGGACCATTCCGAGGGCGCCGTTGTTGATGACGGCGACCTTGATCGGGATGTTGTTCAGGGCGCAGGTGGTGAGCTCCTGGTTGGTCATCTGGAAGCAGCCGTCGCCGTCGATCGCCCAGACGGTCTGCCCGGGCTGTCCGGCCTTGGCGCCCATGGCGGCCGGCACGGCGTAGCCCATGGTTCCGGCGCCGCCGGAGTTCAGCCAGGTGGCGGGCTTGTCGTACTGGATGAAGTGCGCGGCCCACATCTGGTGCTGGCCGACGCCCGCCGCGAAGATCGTGCCCTCGGGGGCGAGCTGTCCGATGCGCTCGATGACCGCCTGCGGGGACAGCGAGCCGTCCTCGGGCTGGTCGTAGCCGAGCGGGTAGGTGTCGCGCCAGCGGCCGAGGTCCTTCCACCAGGCGCTGTAGTCGCCCTTGTGGCCCTCGCTGTGCTCCTTCTGGACGGCCTGGATCAGGTCGGCGATGACCTCGCGGGCGTCGCCGACGATCGGCACGTCGGCGGCGCGGTTCTTGCCGATCTCGGCGGGGTCGATGTCGGCGTGGACGATCTTGGCGTACGGGGCGAAGCTGTCCAGCTTGCCGGTGACGCGGTCGTCGAAGCGGGCTCCGAGGGCGACGATCAGGTCGGCCTTCTGCAGCGCGGTGACGGCGGTGACCGCACCGTGCATGCCCGGCATTCCCACGTGCAGCGGGTGGCTGTCGGGGAACGCGCCGAGCCCCATCAGGGTGGTGGTGACGGGCGCTCCGGTGAGTTCGGCCAGCACCTTCAGCTCGGCGGTGGCCTTGGCCTTCAGGACGCCGCCGCCGACGTAGAGGACGGGGCGCCTGGCGGCGGTGATGAGCTTGGCGGCCTCGCGGATCTGCTTGGCGTGCGGCTTGGTGACGGGCCGGTAGCCGGGCAGGTCCATGACGGGCGGCCAGGAGAAGATGGTCTTCGCCTGGAGGGCGTCCTTGGCGATGTCCACGAGGACCGGGCCGGGACGGCCGGTGGAAGCGATGTGGAACGCCTCGGCGATCACCCGGGGGATGTCCTCGGCCTTGGTGACCAGGAAGTTGTGCTTGGTGATCGGCATGGTGATGCCGACGATGTCCGCCTCCTGGAAGGCGTCCGTGCCGATCGAGGAGGACGCCACCTGGCCGGTGATGGCGACCAGCGGGACGGAGTCCATGTGGGCGTCGGCGATCGGCGTGACCAGGTTGGTGGCGCCGGGGCCCGAGGTGGCCATGCAGACGCCGACCTTGCCGGTGGCCTGCGCGTAGCCGGTGGCCGCGTGGCCGGCGCCCTGCTCGTGCCGGACCAGGACGTGGCGCACCCTCGTCGAGTCCATCAGCGGGTCGTAGGCGGGAAGGATCGCACCGCCGGGAATGCCGAATACGGTGTCGGCGCCGACCTCCTCGAGAGAGCGGATGAGGGACTGCGCACCCGTGACGTGCTCGACGGGCGCGGACTGCTGTCCTGAGGAACGGGGCCGCGGCTGCGGATGGTGGGCCCCGGAGGCCTGCTCGGTCATCGGCATTCTCTTCTCGATGCTGAGGTTCTGCGAGGGTTCGGGTGTCGGCTTTCGCCAGGTTCGCACGGTTCAGGGCTGCTGTGCGGCAGGTGCCCGTGCAACAAAAAACCCCTCGTGCCGTGAGGCAAGCGAGGGGAGCGCGCCGGTGAGGGTCGCTGGGGATTCCGGGTCATCTCTCCGGTGGTTCCCAGCTCAGCCGACGCGCTGTCCAAGTACGAGAATTCGGGTGCGCATGGCACTGACCCTCCCCCTAGCACGCACTCGGTGTCAAGTGGGTGGGACGGGAGTCTCATCATGTGGTCGAAGGGTTGTCCCGCCCCCGAGGACGGCGGTCATCCCGCCGGTGTACATGCCGGTGCCCCTTTCCACGGCGCGCTCACCGCGCACGCCGCCGGCGAAGGCCGGTTCGGCCGGGCCGTGCGGCACCGGGTAGCGGCCGGAGGCGAGCGCCCGGCGCAACCGGTACTCGTCCAGCGGGCCGGAGAACGCCATGCCCTGTCCCTGAGTGCACCCCATCGCGCGCAGGACGGCGACCTGCTCGGGCAGGTCCACGCCCTCGGCCAGCGACTGGAGCCCGAGGTCTCCGGCGATGCGCAGCAGGCCGCCGGTGATCTTGTGCAGCCGGGCGGACTCGACGACGCCCTCGACCAGGCCGCGGTCGAGCTTCAGCACGTCCACGGGGAGTCTTCTGAGGGCCGTGATGGCCCCGTGGCCGCTGCCGAAGCCGTCCAGCGCGATCCGGACACCGAGCCGTCTGAGGCCGGCCAGCCGCCGCTCCAGCTCGTCCAGGGAGACCCGCGGGTCGGTGTCCGACAGCTCGATCACCAGGGCCCCTGAGGGCAGCCCGTGCCGGGTCAGCAGGGCCTCCACGGTGCCGGGCGGCAGCGAGCGGTCCACCAGTCGGCGGGCGCCCACCCGGACCACCACGGACACGGCCAGACCGCTCCGGGCGCGCTCGGCGGCCTGCTCCACGGCCTCCTCCAGCATCCAGCGGCCCAGTTCGGCCGTCTTGTCGCCGTCCTCGGCGACCCGCAGGAACTCGGCGGGCGTGAAGAGCACCCCCTGGGAGGAGCGCCAGCGCGCCTGCGCCACGACCGACGTGATCCGGCCGGTCTCCAGGCAGACCACCGGCTGGTGCAGCAGCGTGAACTCGCCGTCGTGCAGGGCGGACCTGAGCCGGCCGGCCAGCTCCGCCTTGCGGACGACGTCCTGCTGCATCTGCGGCCTGTACAGCTCGACGCGGCCCTTTCCGGCCGCCTTGGCCCGGTACATGGCCAGGTCGGCGTTGCGCAGCAACTCCCCCGCGCCCAGTCCCGGCTCCGCGAAGGCCACCCCGATGGAGGCGGCGACACGGACATCGTTGCCGTCGATGAGGTACGGCTGCGACAGGGTCACCCTGAGGCGGTCGGCGAGCTCCAGGATGTGCCCTTCGCGGGCGGTGCGGTCGCGGGTGCCGTCCCCGACGATGAGGGCCGCGAACTCGTCGCCGCCCAGCCGGGAGGCGGTGTCCCCGTGCCGGACCGCCTCCTGGAGCCTGCGGGCGGCCTGGACGAGCAGCTCGTCCCCGGCCTGGTGCCCGATCGTGTCGTTGACGGCCTTGAAGCCGTCCAGGTCGATGAAGAGCACGGCGGTGCCGCGGTCGGTGGAGCGGCGGCCGGACAGGGCCTGCTGCACGCGCTTGGTGAACAGCGCGCGGTTGGGCAGGTCGGTGAGCGGGTCGTGCTCGGCGTTGTGCTGCAGCTGCGCCTGGAGGCGGACCCTCTCGGTGACGTCCCGGCTGTTGAAGATCAGGCCGCCGTGGTGGCGGTTGATCGTCGACTCGACGTTCAGCCAGCCGCCGTCGCCGGAGCGGAAACGGCACTCGATGCGCGTGGTGGGTTCCTCCTGCGGGCCGGCGACGAGGAAGCGGCGCACCTCGTGCACGACGCAGCCCAGGTCCTCCGGGTGGATGAGGCCGGCCAGTTCGGTGCCCACCAGTTCCTCCGCGGGCCGCCCGTACACCCCGGCGGCGGCCGGGGAGACGTACCTCAGGACGCCGTTGGGTGCGGCGATCATGATGACGTCGCTGGAGCCCTGCACCAGGGAGCGGAAGTGGTTCTCCTTCTGGGCCAGTTCCTGGGTGAGGGTGATGTTGTCGAGCAGCATGATGCCCTGGCGCACGACGAGGGCGAGCACGACGGCACCGGCGGTGATCAGCACCACGCGGTCGACGCTGTGGCCGTTGAGCACGTTGTAGAGGATCCCCAGCGTGCAGACGGCGGCGGCGAGGTACGGGGTGAGGGCGGCGAGGGAGCCGGTGATCGGCCGGGCGGCCGGATACCGGAGGCCGTCGCCGGCCGGCGCGGGCGCCCGGCGGTAGCGGGCGCGCGGGGCCGGGCGCCGTCCGGGCGTCCCGTCGTCCGCCGCGCGCGCGTGCCTGTCGGCTGGGACGGCCTGGGCGTCGGCCGCCGGGGCGTGTCCGTCGGCGGCGGGGGTGTGTCCGTCCGCGGCGGAAGCGGGACCGGTGTCGGCCCCGGGGGCCTGTCCGTCGGCCACGCGCGCGTGGCCCGTGAGGTCCTCGGTCCGCTGCCCGGCGGCCTCGCGCCCGTGGGGCTCGTGCGCGTGGGCCTCGTGCCCGTCGGCGGTGTGTCCCAAGGACTCCGGGGACTTGCGCCGGGCGGTTCCCGGCCGGTGGTCCGTCTCGTGCTGTTCGGCGGCTGCCGAGGGACCCCGGGGCGCGACCCAGGGGGCGTATGCGAGGAGCAGCGAGCCGGCGAACCAGCCCGCGTCGAGCAGCTGCCCCGAGCGGTAGCTGTTGTGCAGCAGCGGCGAGGTGAACAGGGCGTCGCTCAGCACGGTCAGGGCGAGTCCGCCGATCGCGGTGTTCACGGCGGTGCGGTTGACCGGCGAGCGCCGGAAGTGCAGCGCGAGCACCATGCTGACCAGAGCGATGTCCAGCAGCGGATACGCCAGCGAGAGTGCGGTGTGCGCGACGCTCGGCCCGTCGAACTTCGCGGCCTGGGCCAGTGCGAGACTCCAGGACAGCGTGAGCAGCGAGCCTCCGATCAGCCAGGCGTCCAGCGCCAGGCACACCCAGCCGGCCTTGTTCACCGGCCGCTTGGCGAGCACCAGCAGGCCGACGATCGCGGGGGGCGCGAAGCAGAGGAAGAACAGGTCGGCGTAGCTGGGGCTGGGCATGGGCTCGCCGAGGACGACCTCGTACCACCCCCAGACCCCGTTGCCCAGGGCCGCCATCGCCGAGGAGAGGCCGAACAGCAGCCACGCGGAGCGGAAGCGGACGCGACGCCCGCGGCCGTACGCGACGCAGGAGACGGCGGCGGTGCCGGCCGCGGCGGCCAGCCCGAAGTCACCCATGATCAGCGCGAGCTCGTGCGAGCCCCAGTCGCAGGCGGAGCCGATGGCGTACCCCGCGCACAACAGCGCCAGGAGGAGCTGGGGCACCAGTCTCCGGGCGGTGCCGGCGGCGGCCGGCGGGCGGGCCCGCAGCGCGCTCGGCGCGGACTGGGGCCGCAGGGCTCCGCCCAGCGTGGGCAGGGCGGGCGGGGGCGGGCTCACCGGTCCCTCCCGGTCCGCGCCGCCGGGTCCCGGGGCTCCAGGTGCGCCGTGTGGGCGTGCCTGCGGCGTCCGCCCGGCCTGCGGTGCTGGTGGTGACTGTGCGGGCAGTGCCGGCTGGAACGACTGCTGAGATGGCTGTGATGGGTGTGGTGGCCGCCGTGGTGGCCGCGTCTGCGCGCGGCCGTGTGCCAGGGCCTTTGGTGGCGGCCCCGCCGCGTCGGATCGTTCGTCCATAGGCCGTGCATCGCCCGTCGCCCCCCTCGCAGTCTGAAATGTCCGTCCCCGGCGCCGAACGGTTCGCGGCGCAGCCCCTGTCCCGGACGATACACCAGACCGGTCACTCAGGGACATAGCTCCTCTACGCTCCGTGACGAACGGCGCGTATGCGAGTACGCTCCGCACCCGAAGGGTCGCGGTCCGTACCCGGAGGGGTCATACGCCCGGTGTCACACGCCCGACGCACCCGTCGTCAGAATCACGTTCGCGAGCGGCTCCTGGTTCACGAAGCGGTGCAACTGGCCCGTCAGCAGCCGCTTCGCGCGCGGCAGGAACGCCGATGTCGGGCCGCCCACGTGCGGGCTGATCAGCACACCGGGCGCGTGCCACAAGGGGTGGCCGTGGGGCAGCGGCTCGGGGTCGGTGACGTCGAGAGCCGCGGTGAGACGGCCGCTCTCCACCTCCGCCAGCAGGGCCTTCGTGTCGACGACGGCCCCGCGGGCGACGTTCACGAGCAGGGCACCGTCCTTCATCCGGGCCAGGAAATCGGCGTTCACCAGGCCGCGGGTGGCCTCTGTCAAGGGCGTGGAGAGGACGACGACATCGGCTTCCGGAAGCAGAGAGGGCAGATCGGTGAGCGGATGCACCGGACCGCGCGCTGTGGTGCGCCCGGAGCGCGCCACGCGCGCCACCCGCGCGAGCTCGAAGGGCGCGAGCCGGTCCTCGATGGCGGCGCCGATGGATCCGTAACCGACGATGAGGACGGTCTTGTCGGCGAGCGCGGGGCGGAAACCCCCCTGCCACTCGCCCCGGTCCTGGGCCCGTACGAAGTCGGGGATGCCCCGCAGGGAGGCGAGGACGAGCGCCAGGGTGAGCTCGGCCGTGCTCGCCTCGTGCACGCCGCGCGCGTTGCACAGCCGTACCCCCGCCGGGAGGTCCTTCAGGCCGGCCTCCACGTGGTCGGTGCCGGCGGACAGCGTCTGTACGACCCGCACGGCGCGCATGCGGGGCATCGGCCGCGTGCCGAGCCCGGCGGGCTTCATGTACGGCACGACGTAGAAGACGCAGTCGGCCGGGTCCGCGGGGAACTCCTGGCCGCCGTCGTCGCCTCCGTCCCAGAACAGGTAGTTCAGCCCCTCGGGAAGCCCGTCGATCTCGTCGGGCGGGATGGGCAGCCACACGTCAGCAGTCATGCTCAGGAGGCTATGCCAGGTGCGTGAGGAGGCAGACGTTAGGTTGGTGAGCCGCAGCAGAGGGAGGGTTACGGCGAGGTGGAGCGCAGGACGATCGGCGCGGCGGCACTCGCGGTGGGGGCCGTAGGACTCGGATGCATGCCGATGAGCTGGGCCTACAGCGCCTCGCGGCAGCGGGGGGAGGAGTCGCTCAGGGCCGTGCACCGGGCACTGGACATGGGCGCGACGCTCCTGGACACGGCCGACATGTACGGCCCGTTCACCAACGAGTTGCTGGTGGGGCGGGTGTTGAAGGAGCGACGGTCCGACGCCTTCGTCTCGACGAAGGCGGGTCTGCTGGTCGGCGAGCAGCACATCGTGGCCAACGGCCGCCCCGGCTATGTGCGGCGTGCCTGCGACGCGTCGCTGCGGCGGCTGCAGACGGACGTGATCGACCTGTACCAGTTGCACCGCGCGGACCCGGAGGTCCCCGTCGAGGAGACCTGGGGGGCGATGGCGGAGCTGGTGCGGGCCGGGAAGGTGCGGGCGCTGGGCCTGTGCGCCGTGGGGGCGCGCGGCGGACGCCGGTCCGGGGCGCGCCTGTACGACGGAACGATCCGGCAGCTGGAGCGGGTGCAGCAGGTGTTCCCGGTCGGCGCGGTGCAGGCCGAGCTGTCGGTGTGGTCGCCGGAGGCGCTTCGGTCCCTGCTCCCGTGGTGCGCGGCGCGCGGCATCGGCTTCCTGGCCGCGATGCCGCTCGGCAACGGCTTCCTGACCGGCACGCTCACGCCCGGCCAGGGCTTCGAGCCGGACGACCTGCGGGCCCGCCACCCGCGCTTCACCGCCGAGATGATGGCCGCCAACCAGCCGATCGTGGCCGGCCTGCGGCGTGTGGCCGCACGGCACGGCGAGGACGTCACTGCGGGCCAGGTCGCTCTGGCCTGGGTGCTGGCCCAGGGGCCGCACGTGGTCCCGGTCCCGGGCGCCAAACGCGAGCGCTGGGTCGTGGAGAACGCCGGCGCGGCGGGCCTGCGCCTGACGCCGGAGGACCTGGCGGAGCTGGGGCGTCTTCCGGCGGCACAGGGGTCGTGGGACTGAGGGGTCCTTGCACTATGAGCGTCCGATCAGGTCGCGTGGTCTGGCGCTGGGGGTACCTCCCACGCCGTTCGGGCAGTGGGGGAGCATCGCAAGGCGCCGGAGCGTCCTGGTAGCGGAGCTACCTGGGCGTTTCGGCAACGCGGCGAGGTGCGGTGCCAGGCCGCGCGACCCGGGCGGGCATAGTGCAAGGACCCCTGAGAGACCGGGCCGGTCCGGGATCCTCGTGGGGACCCGTACGGCGCTCCCGGGGAGCGTCGGAATCCCGGAGTCGGGAACCTTGGAGGCGCGGGCGGTGTATGAGAAGTAGGACCCGCCGCGTCGAAGGGACTTCATCGTGCAACGACGAGCTGTGACGGGTGTGCTGGCCGCCACGCTGCTGTTGGCGGCGGGATGCGGCTCGGGAGGGACGCCGTCCGGGCAGGGTGCGACGCCCAGCCGTACGACGGCCGCCCAGTCCTCGCCCGCAGGGCAGGCACCCGGGGAGACCGCGCCACCGGCCAAGGGCTCGGTCAAGGTGCTGCGCACGGTCACGGAGGGCCTGGACAGCCCCTGGGGGCTGGCGCCGCTGCCCGGCGGCGGTCTCCTCGTCTCCTCCCGCGACAAGGCCACGATCACCCGGGTCGACGACAGGACGGGCAAGCAGACCGAACTGGGCACGGTCTCCGGGGTGGCGCCGGAGGGCGAGGGCGGCCTCCTCGGGATCGCGCTCTCCCCCGGCTACGCCTCGGACCACATGATCTACGCCTACTTCACCTCGGCGTCGGACAACCGCATCGTCCGGATGCTGTACGACCCGAAGAAGCCGGCCGGAGAACAGCTCGGCGCACCCGACACGATCTTCAAGGGCATCCCCAAGGGAGTCATCCACAACGGCGGCCGGATCGCCTTCGGACCCGACGGCATGCTCTACGCGGGCACGGGCGAGAGCGGCGAGCGGGGCCTGGCCCAGGACAAGAAGTCCCTGGGCGGCAAGATCCTGCGGCTGACCCCGGAGGGCCGGCCGGCGCCGGGCAACCCCTTCCCCGGCTCCCCCGTCTACACCTACGGCCACCGCAATGTGCAGGGCCTGGCCTGGGACGGCAAACAGCGCCTGTTCGCCTCCGAGTTCGGCCAGGACACCTGGGACGAGCTGAACGCGATCAAGCCCGGCGACAACTACGGCTGGCCGGACGCGGAGGGCAGGTCGAGCGACCCGAAGTACCACAACCCGATCGCCCAGTGGCACACGGACCAGGCCTCCCCCAGCGGCGTCGCCTACGCCGAGGGCTCCATCTGGATGGCCGGGCTCAGGGGCCGGCGCCTGTGGCGCATCCCTCTGAAGGGCACACAGGCCTCGGCGCCGCCCCAGGCGTTCCTGACGGACACCTACGGCCGGCTGCGCACGGTGGCCGCGGCCGGGGGCGACAAGCTCTGGCTGGTCACCAGCAACACGGACGGCCGCGGCAACCCGAAGAAGGGCGACGACAGGATCCTGGAGGTGGAGGTGAAGTAGGGCGTGTTTCGAAAGCAGCGTCGTCCGCCCGAAGGGCGGGGCCCGCGGCGTCTGGTGCTGGGGGCACCTCCCACGCCGTTGAGGCAGTGGGGGAGCATCGCAAGGCGGAGGGTCGTCCGCGTACTGGGCGTACGTGGACGACCCCGACAACGCGGCGAGGTGCCGTGCCAGGCGTCGCGGGCCTGGGGTCACCTCCCGGCCGAAGGCCGGGGGAGGGTCTTTCGAAACACGCCCTACCCCCCGAACTCACTCGTCGTCGGGCTCGGCCTCGCCGCGGGCCGTCCTGGGCGGCCGTACGACGACCTTCCCCGAGGCGAGATCGATGGGTCCCCGCCCCGGATCGTTGTCCCCGACGTCCTCCCGGGTCAGTTCCAGCCGTTTCTGTTCGTCCCGGGTGTGCTTACGGCCGGGCGCGAAGAGTTCCTCGAAGATGTTGAACACGGTGGCCCCTCCCTGCTGTCCACCGTACGGCTCACCCCGCCGTCGGGACAGTGAGCGTGTCCTGCGGAAACAGCTCCATCCGGTGCGCCACGGCCGCCGCCTCGCCGCGGCCGGAGACGCCGAGCTTGCCGAGGATGTTCGAGACGTGGACGCTCGCCGTCTTGGGGGAGATGAACAGTTCCTCGGCTATCTGGCGGTTGGTGCGGCCCAGCGCGACCAGGCGCAGCACGTCACGCTCCCGGCTGGTGAGGCCGAGGGACTCGGCGGGGTCGGCCGGGGCGAGTCGCCGCTGCGGGGCATGGGTCAGGGACAGACGGGCGCGCTGGGCGAGCAGGGCCACGGAGTCGGCCAGCGGGCGGGCACGCAGGTGCTCGGCGACGGCGTGGGCCAGGCGGAGCAGCTCCGCGGCGCGCTCCCGCTCGTCCTCGCCGGAGTGCAGCAGGGACTCGGCCAGTCGGAAGCGGACCCGGGCGAGGTCGTAGGGGCGCTCCAGGGTCTCGAAGGCGGCGACGATCTCGGCCCAGTCGTCGGTGCGGCCGTGGCCCTCGGCCCGCAGCAGCTCGGCGCGCACCCAGCGTTCGTACGCCTGCCAGACGGGCACCTTGGCGGCCAGCGTCCTGGTGGCCTGCCGGATGTGGTCGAGGACGGCGGGGCGGCCGGGGTCGGCGGCGGACAGCCCGACCGCGCGGACCTCCATGGTGGCGGCGGTGAGCAGCAGGGGCCAGCCGTAGCGCTGGGTTCCGGGTGGGAAGCCGGTCTCCAGGACGCCTTCGAGTTCGGCGCGGGCGTCCAGCAGGCGGCCCTCGCCCGCCGCGACGGCGATCGAGATGCGGCTCAGGGGCAGGGCGTGCTGCGGAGCGTGGTCGTACTTGCCGAAATTCTCCCGGGCGGCGGCCAGTTGACGCGCCGCCTCGGGCAGGTCACCGCGGGCGAGGGCCAGTTCGGCCCTGTTCTTGGCGTGGAAGGCACTCGGTTTGGCGCTCTGGCCGACCCGTTCCGAACGGGTCGCCGCCTCGGCCGCCTCGTCCCAGCGGCCCAGGCTGTACAGGGATTCGGCGAGGTTGCCCCAGACCCAGGCCTCGTGGTCCAGCAGGCCATGTCCCTGCGTATAGGCGAGCCCCTGCTCCAGCAGCGGCACCGCGTCGCGGGACCGCCCGACGGCCTCCAGCTCGGACGGCAGGTTCACGAAGGAGCGGCCGGCCACGGCGGAGATCCCGTCCTCCACCGTGCACCGGTTCACCTCGTACATCTCGGCGAGCCCCGCCTCGACGTCCCCGGCGTCCACCATGAGTCCGCCCAGGGTGAGCCGCGCGGTCATCTCGATCTCGCGGGCCCCGACCATGCGCGCGTACTCCACGGCGCGCTCGGCGGCCGAGAAGGCCTCGGGGCCGGGCACGTGGACCATCGACCAGTTGGCGACGTGGGCCAGCACCTCGGCGTGCACCTCCGAGGGCGGCAGCCCGCGCACCAGCTCCTGGGCCGTGGCCAGTTCGCGCCAGCCGTCGCCGTGGGACTTCAGCTGGACCAGCCGGGAGCGCTGGACCCAGAACCAGGCGGCCCGGAGCGGGTCGTGCTCCTCGTCCAGCAGGCGCAGCGCCCGCTTGGTGATCTTCAGGGCGCGTTCCCGCTCGCCGCAGAGGCGGCCGGCGACGGCTGCTTCCGCCATCAGATCGAGGTAGCGCAGGGGTGTGGTCGCCGGGTCGCAGCCACAGGGAGGGTAGACCTCGGTGTAGTCCACCGGCCGCAGCCGGGACCGCACGTCCTCCGGGGCGGCGTCCCACAGCTCCATCGCCCGCTCCAGCAGCCTGAGTTGCTCGCTGTAGGCGTGCCGGGCGCGGGCCGTGACGGAGGCGTCCAGGACGGCGGGCAGGGCCTTGGCCGGGTCGTGGGCGTGGTACCAGTAGCTGGCCAGCCGCATGACGCGCTGGTCGGCGGGGACGAGCGTCGGATCGGCCTCCAGGGCCTCGGCGTAGCGGCGGTTGAGGCGGGAGCGTTCGCCGGGCAGCAGGTCGTCGCTGACGGCCTCGCGGACCAGGGAGTGCCGGAAGCGGTAGCCGTCGCCGGTGCGTGCGGCGACGAGGATGTTGACGTTGACGGCGGCCCGCAGCGCCTCGATGAGGTCGTCCTCGGCGAGCCGGGCCACGGCCGCCAGCAGCTGGTACTCGACGGTGGAGCCGCCCTCGGCGACGATCCGGACGACCCGCTGGGCGGACTCGGGCAGTGCCTCGACGCGCACGAGGAGCAGGTCGCGCAGGGAGTCGCTGAGGGCGGCGCAGCCCTCGGCGGCGCAGCAGGCGAGCTCCTCGACGAAGAAGGCGTTGCCGTCGGAGCGTTCGAAGATGTCGTCGACCTGGGCGGGGGCCGGTTCGGCGGCGATGATGCCGGCGATCTGGCGGCCGACCTCCTGGCGGGTGAAGCGGGCGAGTTCGACGCGGCGGACCGTGCGCAGCCGGTCGAGTTCGGCGAGCAGGGGGCGCAGCGGGTGACGGCGGTGGATGTCGTCGGAGCGGTAGCTGGCCAGGACGACCAGGCGGCCGGTGCGCAGGGTGCGGAAGAGGTAGGCCAGGAGGTGACGGGTGGAGGCGTCGGCCCAGTGCAGGTCCTCCAGGGCGAGGACCACGGTGCGGTCGGCGGCGACCTGCTCCAGCAGGCGGGCGGTGAGTTCGAACAGGCGGGCCATGCCGTCCTCGTCATGCCGGCCCGCGCCGCGCGTGACGGGCTGCTCGCCCAGTTCGGGCAGCAGCCGGGCGAGCTCCTCCTCCTGTCCGGCGGCCGCGGCGGCGAGTTCGTCGGGCACCTCCCGGCGCAGGGCGCGCAGGGCGGTGGAGAAGGGCGCGAACGGCAGTCCGTCCGCGCCGATCTCCACACAGCCGCCGACCGCGACGACGGCGCCCCGGCGGGCGGCGGCAGCGGCGAACTCCTCGATCAGCCGGGTCTTGCCGACACCGGCCTCGCCGCCGAGCAGCAGCGCCTGCGGCTCTCCCCCGGCCGCGTGGGCGAGAGCGTCGTGCAGCGTGTCCAACTCGTTCGCGCGGCCCACGAACACCGGACTGACGGACCTGGTCTCCACGGTCCCGAGCATCGCATGCGGGTCTGACAGCGCGGCACCGTTTTTCGGCTGGGCGATGCGGGCGGCGCCCGGCGGAAGGGCCCGGCCGCCCCCCGTGGAGCCGGTGGCCCCCCGCTGTCCCGTGTTCACGCGGCCGGGGTGAACCAGTGCCGCCGCGGACCGCTGCTATGCGCCTCCGCCTCGGGGGCGTCCTGGGCGGCGGATCGCCGGGCGGCACGGCGGACGCGCAGCGCCTCGCGGACCAGGCGCGCCCGGTCGGCCTCGCGGCGCAGCTCGGCGGAACGCATCCGGTGGAGTTCGTACCCGTACATGGTGGCTCCCTGGTGAGAGATGGTGTCCGAACACCGCTTCGGTGCTCGATGACCACCTTCGTCTCCCAGGGGGGCGGGCCGCATCGGGCGGGTTCCGCATCTTCGGCGCCGCCCGGGGCCTTAGATACGCAGGAGGGGCCTCAGGGACCGCCGTAAGGCACCTACGGCGGCCCTAAGGCCCCTCTCCGGCCTGCGGTGACACCCGGGTCCGACCCGCGACGATGTCCGAGCTCTGCTCGCGGTGACGCTCAGGCGGACGGCAGGGCGAGCAGGGCGTCGGTGTACTTCAGGACGGCCAGCAGCAGGCCGAGGACGCCGAGCGCGACGCCCGCCCAGGCGACCGACTTGATCCAGGGCGCCTGCGGCCTGCCCTGGGTGCCGAACGCGGGCCGGGCGAGGACCACGACGCCGGCGATCAGGGCGAGCAGCGCGAACAGCCCGCCCCACAGCGCGGTGGTGTGCCAGGCGTCGCCGTAGACCTCCTTGATCTGCTGGGCGACGCTCGCAGAGGTGGAGGTCCGCAGCTGGCCGATCAGCTGCTCGCGGGCGCCCGCGACGGTGCCGAGCCAGCTGCCGCTCAGCGAGACCAGGCCCAGCGCGGCGGAGACGACGGCACCGGCGCCCTGCCCGACGCCGGAGGGCCCCGCCTCCTTCACGTCCTCGGTACCGGCCTCGGTGCCCGCCGCCTCCGCGCCGTCCGCGCTCTCGGCGCCGTCCGCGCTCTCCGCACCGTCCGTGCCTTCCGCTCTTGCCTCGTCGTCCAGCGGTTCGGTGGCCTCGGCGGCCTCGGTGGCCTCAGTGGCCTCGGCCCCGGCCTCGTCTGCAGTCTTGGTTGCCATGGGGCGCACCGTACGGACGCTGTCTGAGAAGCCCCTTAATGATCGTCAACGAACGTCCCGTGCGGCACGCGCGCGTGCCGCACGCCACTCCGGTGCCAGCACCGACCAGATCTCGATGTCGTGCCGTACGCCCCGGTGGGCGCGGCTCTCGCGGAGCACTCCGTCCCGGGTCATGCCCAGGCGGCGGGCGACGTCGATGCTCGGCTGGTTGGCGGAGGCCGCGTGCCACTCCACGCGGTGCATGCGGCGCGCGTCGAACGCCCAGTCGAGCAGGACGCGCATCGCGCGCGTGACCAGTCCCCGCCCCGCCCCGGCCGGCTCCAGCCAGCAGCCGACCTCGCAGGTGCCCTGTTCCGCGTCGAACGTCCGGAACAGCACCCCGCCGACCAGCTTCCCGTCCAGCCAGATGCCGTGCAGGCTGCCGCTGTCGGCGGTGCGCTTCTCCGCGTACCGGGTGAGCAGGGCCCGCGCGGAGTCGACGTCCGTCTCCCGGGATCCGAAGGCGATGTACTGCCCGATGAAGTCCCGCCCCCGGTCGAGGTGCGCGAGGAACTCCCCGGCGTGCCAGGGCTCCAGGGGCCGCAGTTCGGCTCCGTCGTCACCCAGAGGTATCGCGTACATCCTGCGGCCGCTCCTTCGCCAGTGCTTCCACGACGTCGGTGAGCCTCTCATGGGCGGCGCGGCACTCGGGCGGCTCGATGCTGATCCGGGGCAGTACGCGGTCCAGCCGGCGCGGCAGCCACCAGTTGGCGCGGCCCAGCAGATGCATCAGGGCGGGCACCAGCAGGGTGCGCAGCACGAAGGCGTCCAGGGCCACGGCGGCGGCGAGCCCGATGCCGAACATGGCGATCACCCGGTCGCCGCCGAGCACGAAGGCGAGGAAGACCGAGATCATGATGACCGCGGCGGAGTTGATCACGCGGCTGGTCTCGGCGAGGCCGACGCGAACGGCACGGCGGTTGTCGCCGGTCTCCAGCCACTCCTCGTACATCCGGCTGACCAGGAAGACCTGATAGTCCATGGAGAGGCCGAAGAGCACCGAGACCATGATCACGGGCAGGAAGGGCTCGATGGGCCCGGCCCGGCCGAGGCCGAGGAACTCGCTGCCCCACCCCCACTGGAAGATCGCGACGACGACGCCGAACGCGGCGGCCACGGCGGCGACGTTCATGGCGGCGGCCTTCAGCGGTATGCCGACGGACCGGAAGGCGAGCAGGAGCAGGACGCAGCCGAGGCCGACCACCACGCCGACGAACAGCGGCAGCCTGCCGACGATGACGCCGGCGAAGTCGTCGTATCCGGCGGTCACGCCGCCGACCTGCACATCGAGGGCGGTGCCGGTCTCCGCGCGGGGGAGCACCTCGGTGCGCAGCCGGTCGACGAGGTCGCTGGTGCGCTGGGACTGGGGCGCGGAGTCGGGGACCACGGTCAGGTAGGCGGTGCTGCCGCCGGTGTCGTAGGTGACCGGGGTGACCGCGGCGACGCCCTCGGTGGAGCGCAGGGCGGTGTCGAGGTTGTCCAGGGCGAGTTTGTCGTCCGCTCCGTCTACGCGCGTCACGAGCGTGAGAGGCCCGTTGACGCCCGGGCCGAAGCCCTCGGCGACGAGGTCGTAGGCCTTGCGGGTGGTCGACGACGCGGGGTCGTTGCCCTGGTCGGAGGTGCCCAGGTGGAGGGTGAGCGTGGGCAGGGCGAGCACGGTGATGACGGCCAGCGCGAGGGCGCCGAGCAGCTTGGGGTGGCGTTCGACGAAGGCGGACCATCGGGCGGCGAAGCCGGTGGGCAGCTCGGGTTCGGGGCCGTGCTCGGCCAGTCTGCGGCGCTCGCGCCGGCTGAGGGCGCGCGGGCCGATGAAGGACAGCAGGGCCGGCAGCAGGGTCACCGACGCGGCCACGGTGAGGACGACGGTCGAGGCGGCGGCGACCGCGACCCCGTCGAGGAAGCCGAGGCGCAGGATGAACATGCCCAGCAGGGCGATGCAAACGGTGGCACCCGCGAACACGACGGCGCGTCCGGTGGTGGCGACGGCGTTCGCGGCCGCCTGCTCGACGTCGAGCCCGCGTTTGAGACCGCGTCGGTGCCGGGTGACGATGAACAGCGCGTAGTCGATGCCGACGCCGAGCCCGATCAGCATGCCCAGCATGGGCGCGAAGGCGGCCACCGTCATGGCGTGCCCGAGGAGCTCGATGGCCGCGTAGGCGGTACCGACGCTGACCAGCGCGGTGGCGATGGGCAGCAGGGACGCGGCGAGCGAGCCGAAGGCGAGCAGGAGCACCACGGCGGCCACGGCCACGCCGGCGGCCTCGGCGAGGTGCCCGCCGGAGGACTGGGTGCCGCCGATCGCGCTGCCGCCGAGCTCCACCTGGAGCCCGTCGGTCTGGGCGGCCTTGGCGGCGCTGACGACGGCCTGCGCCTCGGAGGCGGGGATGTCCTGGGCGGGGTGGTCGAAGGTGACCGTGGCGTACGCGGTGTGCCCGTCGCGGCTGATCCGGTCCGCTCCCTGGCCCTTGTAGGGGCTGGTCACGGACGCCACCCCGGGCAGGGTCGCGATCCGGTCCAGGGTGCGGGTCATCGTCTGCTCGACGTCGGAGGCGCGCACGTTGCCGGGCGTGGTGTGCCACACCACGGTGTCGCTGTCGCCGCCCAGGCCGGGGAAGCCCTCGCGCAGCAGCTGGGTGGCGCGGCCCGACTCGGTGCCGGGGACCTCGTAGTCGTTGGAGTACGCCGGGCCGGTGACGGCGGAGGCGACGGTGACCCCGCCGAGGGCGAGGAGCCAGAGCAGGACGACGGCGAGGCGGTGCTGCAGACACCAGCGCGCAAGGGCTGCCACGAACGTGCTCCCAGGTGTACGGATTGTGGATCTTTGACCGGGAACAGTCGTTCATGAAGTGAACAGCCCGCAAAGAACGCATGAGCAATGTCAGGACACTCTTGCAGGCGATTGTGATCGTTTAGCGCCTTCGTGGCGTTATTCACAGGACTGGGACCGAATTCACAGGACAGTCCGGCGGGTTCTGTCACCTCAGTCCGACTGGTCGCCGAGTGCCATCACCATCACCCCGGCGATCAGCAGCCACAGCGCCCGCCGGGTGCGGCCCCGGTGACCGAGGAGGGCCGCCCCGGCGCAGACGGCGGCGCCGGCTGCGTAGGCGGCCGGGACGAGGGCCGGGGCCGAGTCGCGGAGCCGCAGCAGGCACGCGGCGATCCCGGCGAGCGTGAGCAGCACTCCCGTGCCGGCCGCCGTCCAGCGGGCCCGGCGGGCGACCTCGGCGCCGTCCTGCGGGTCGCCTCCGTGGCCCTCGGCATCGGCGGCACCCTCGGCGCCCCTGGCGTCCTCGCCCCCGTCCGGTACGGCGGCGGCCGAGACCTCGTCCACCGCGGATATCTCGGGATGCGTTTCGGAATCGGCGCGTCCACTCATGGCGGGCGAGCGTAGCGCCCCGGCCCGGGAAACCGGATGCGGGGTCGCGGTCCGCCCTGCTATCCACGTCCTCCATGGTCGATCTCACACACGCGCGCCACCCGCGCAGCAACGCCTACGACCCCCACTGGCTCATCGAGCACCAGATGGGGCCGCATCCGCTGTGGCTGCTGGAGTGGCTGGCACCGGCCCTGCGGCTCGACTCCCTGCCCGCCGGCTCCCGCGTGCTGGACCTGGGCTGCGGGCGCGCGCTGACCTCCGTCTTCCTGGCCCGGGAGTACGGCCTCCAGGTCGTCGCGGCCGACCTGTGGATCAAGCCCGACGACAACGCCCGCCGGATCGCCGAGGCCGGTGTCGCCGACCGGGTGGTGCCGGTCCACGCCGAGGCGCACGACCTGCCGTTCGGCGAAGAGTCGTTCGACGCGATCGTCTCCGTCGACGCCTACCAGTACTTCGGCGCCGACGACCTCTACCTGCCCTCCCTGACCCGGCTGCTGAAGCCCGGCGGGCGGATCGGGGTCGTGGTGCCCTCGGTACGGGAGGAGATCGACGGTGCCGAGCCGCCGGAGCACCTCAAGGCCCACTGGGACCCGGGATTCTGGGCGTTCCACTCCCCCGCCTGGTGGCACCGGAACTGGACGCGCACCGGCGCCGTGACGGTCGAGACCGCCGACTGGCTGGAGGACGGCTGGCGCGACTGGCTGCGGTGGAGCGAGGTGTGCGCCGAGCAGAGCCCGAGCGAGTTCATGGCGGGGATGGCGCGGGATTCGGTGGAACTGCTGAACGCCGACCGGGGCCGTCTGCTGGGGTTCGCCCGGGTCGTGGGGCGCCGCGGCTGAGACGTACGGGCCCGGCCCCGGAGGCCCGGAAGGAGGCGCCTCGGGGCGTACGACGGGCACGCGTGGACCCGCACGCCCCGGGGCCCCGCGCTCGCGCGTACACCCCGAAGGGCCGCATTCCGCGTACCGCCGGAGGGCCCGCGTTCGCGCATACGCACCAGAGGGCCCGCGTTCGCGCGTACGGCCGGAGGGGCCCTGCGTCCGTGCGTACGGCCCCGGAGGACACGTCTTCCGGGGCCGTACGGCCGTACGCTGCGAAAGCCTGGCTCAGCCCTCGCTGACGCCCAGCTTCTCCAGGATCAGCTCCTTGACACGGGCGGCGTCGGCCTGACCGCGGGTGGCCTTCATGACCGCGCCGACCAGGGCGCCGGCCGCGGCCACCTTGCCGCCGCGGATCTTGTCCGCGACGCCCGGGTTGCCGGCGATGGCCTCGTCGACGGCGGCGGTCAGCGCGCCCTCGTCGGAGACGACCTTCAGGCCGCGCTTGTCGACGACCTCGTCCGGGGTGCCCTCGCCCGCGAGGACGCCCTCGATGACCTGGCGGGCCAGCTTGTCGTTCAGGTCGCCCTTGGCGACCAGCTCGGTGACCCGGGCGACCTGCGGCGGAGTGATCGCCAGCTCGTCCAGGGCCTTGCCGGCCTCGTTGGCGTGGCGCGCCAGCTCGCCCATCCACCACTTGCGGGCGGAGGCGGCGTCGGCACCGGCGTCGATGGTGGCGACGATCGGGTCCAGCGCACCGGCGTTGAGGATGGCCTGCATGTCGGTGGCCGAGATGCCCCAGTCCGCCAGCAGCCGGGTACGGCGGGCCAGCGGCAGCTCGGGCAGTGCCGCGCGGATCTCCTCGACCCACTCGCGCGAGGGGGCCACCGGCACCAGGTCGGGCTCGGGGAAGTACCGGTAGTCCTCGGCCTCCTCCTTGACCCGGCCGGAGGTCGTGGAGCCCGTCTCCTCGTGGAAGTGACGGGTCTCCTGGACCACGGTGCCGCCGCCGGAGAGGACGGCCGCGTGCCGCTGGATCTCGAAGCGGACCGCGCGCTCCACGGACCGCAGCGAGTTGACGTTCTTCGTCTCGGAGCGGGTGCCGAACTTCTCGGCGCCCTTCGGCATCAGCGACAGGTTCACGTCGCAGCGCATCTGGCCCATCTCCATGCGGGCCTGGGAGACGCCGAGCGAACGGATGACCTCGCGCAGCTCACGCACGTAGGCCTTGGCCACCTCGGGAGCGCGGTCGCCCGCGCCGACGATCGGCTTGGTGACGATCTCGATGAGCGGGATGCCGGCGCGGTTGTAGTCGAGGAGGGAGTGCTGCGCGCCGTGGATACGGCCGGTGGCGCCGCCGACGTGCGTCGACTTGCCGGTGTCCTCCTCCATGTGGGCGCGCTCGATCTCCACGCGGAAGACCTCGCCGTCCTCCAGCTGCACGTCGAGGTAGCCGTTGAAGGCGATCGGCTCGTCGTACTGGGAGGTCTGGAAGTTCTTCGGCATGTCCGGATAGAAGTAGTTCTTCCGGGCGAAGCGGCACCACTCGGCGATCTCGCAGTTCAGCGCGAGGCCGATCTTGATCGCCGACTCGACGCCGGTCCTGTTCATGACCGGGAGCCCGCCGGGCAGGCCGAGGCAGGTGGGGCAGGTCTGGCTGTTCGGGTCGGCGCCGAGCGCGGTCGAACAGCCGCAGAACATCTTGGTCTTGGTGCCGAGTTCGACATGGACCTCGAGGCCCATGACGGGGTCGTACGACGCCAGCGCGTCCTCGTACGACACCAGGTCGGTCATGGTGGTCACGGTGAAACTTCCCTCTCAGCCCAGCAGGACGTCGTCGTCGCCCAGCCGCTTCAGCTCGCGGTAGAGGATGGTGAGGCCGGTGACGACGCCGGCGGCGGTCACCACGGCGTCGATCAGCCTCAGCGTGTCGCTCTCGGCGCGGGCCTTCTTGATCTGCTTGGCGACACCGATCGCGCCGAACGCGGTGGTGGCCATGGACAGGTACGTACCGGACTTGGACTTCTTGAAGCCCTTGGCCTTGGACAGTGCCTTGCTCACAGCGACGGAGCCTCCTCCAGCAGCGGGTGCCCCCACTTTTCCACGAAGGCGGCCTCGACGGCGGCCCCCACCTTGTAGAGGCGGTCGTCCTTCATCACCGGGGCGATGATCTGCAGTCCCACCGGGAGGTTGTCCTCCGGGGCGAGACCGCACGGCAGGGACATGGCCGCGTTGCCCGCCAGGTTGGTGGGGATGGTGCAGAGGTCGGCCAGGTACATCGCCATCGGGTCGTCGGCGCGCTCGCCGATCGCGAAGGCGGTGGTCGGGGTCGTCGGGGAGACGATCACGTCGACCTGCTCGAACGCCTTGTCGAAGTCCCGCTTGATGAGGGTGCGGACCTTCTGGGCGCTGCCGTAGTACGCGTCGTAGTAGCCGGAGCTGAGCGCGTACGTGCCGAGCATGATGCGGCGCTTGACCTCGGGGCCGAAGCCCGCCTCGCGGGTGAGGGAGGTGACCTCCTCGGCGGAGTGGCCGCCGTCGTCGCCGGTGCGCAGGCCGTAGCGCAGACCGTCGAAGCGGGCCAGGTTGGAGGAGCACTCGGAGGGCGCGATCAGGTAGTACGCCGACAGCGCCAGGTCGAAGGACGGGCAGTCCAGCTCGACGATCTCGGCGCCCAGCTCCTTGAGCAGCTCGACGGACTCGTCGAACCGCTGGATGACGCCGGCCTGGTAGCCCTCGCCTCGGAACTGCTTGACCACTCCGACGCGCATGCCCTCGACGCTGCCGCCCAGGGCGGCCTCGACGACCGGCGGGACCGGCTCGTCGATGGAGGTGGAGTCCAGCGGGTCGTGCCCGGCGATCACCTCGTGCAGCAGCGCCGCGTCCAAAACCGTACGGGCGCAGGGGCCGCCCTGGTCCAGGGAGGAGGAGAACGCCACCATGCCGAAGCGGGAGACCGCGCCGTACGTCGGCTTCACGCCGACCGTGCCGGTGACCGCGGCGGGCTGGCGGATGGAGCCGCCGGTGTCGGTGCCGATGGCGAGGGGGGCCTGGAAGGAGGCGAGGGCCGCGCTCGACCCACCGCCGGAGCCGCCGGGGATCTTGGTGAGGTCCCAGGGGTTGCCGGTCGGGCCGAAGGCACTGTTCTCGGTGGAGGACCCCATGGCGAACTCGTCCATGTTGGTCTTGCCGAGGATGACGACGTCGGCGGCCTTGAGGCGCTTGGTGAGCGTCGCGTCGTACGGCGGGATCCAGCCCTCGAGGATCTTCGAACCGACGGTCGTCGGGACGCCCTCGGTGGTGAAGATGTCCTTGAGCGCGAGCGGGACGCCGGCCAGCGGGCCGAGCTTCTCCCCGCGCGCCCGCTTCTCGTCGACGGCGCGGGCCTGGGCGAGGGCGCCCTCGCGGTCGACGTGCAGGAAGGCGTGCACCTTCTCGTCGACGGCCTCGATCCGGGCCAGGTGGGCCTCGGTGACCTCGACGGCCGTGAGCTCACCGGAGGCGATCTTCTCGGCGGTCTCGGCGGCGGTGAGCCGGATGATGCTGTTGATGTCCGTCATGGCTGTCACTCCTCACCCAGGATCTGCGGCACCTTGAAACGCTGCTGCTCCTGGGCCGGGGCGCCGGACAGCGCCTGCTCGGGGGTGAGCGACGGACGGACCTCGTCCGCGCGCATGACGTTGGTCAGCGGCAGCGGGTGGGAGGTCGGCGGTACGTCTTGGTCGGCGACCTCACTGACGCGGGCCACCGCGCCGATGATGTCGTCCAGCTGTCCCGCGAAGTGGTCGAGCTCTTCGGGCTTCAGCTCCAGACGCGCCAGCCGGGCGAGGTGGGCGACCTCCTCGCGCGTGATGCCAGGCATGCAGCGTTCCTCTGGGGTGAGTGTGTGTGGTTTGGGCCGGGGCCTGTCGTCACCTTCCCGTCGTCCGCCCGAAGGGCGGGCGGGAATGTGACGACAGGTCCCAATCCTATGGGGCGGGGGGCGGTCGCCGTGAAACGGTTTCCCGGCCGCCCGCGCGTCAGCCGCGGCGGCCCTCCCAGATCTCGCTCTTGAGGAAGTGGTTGTCGTACCGCTCCTGCACCTCGAGGATGCTCTCCGGGGTGGCCTCGCCGACGCGGATGCGCTGCAGGTGGCGGAAGTACTCGAAGCGCTCGATGCCCGGGGTGATGACGATGAGGATGTCCGCCGTGGCGTCCGGGACGGCGGCGAAGGCGTGCGGCTTGTCCGGCGGGACGATGACGAGGTCACCACGCTCCGCGGTGACGATGTCGTCGCCGGAGAGGATCTCGGCGGTCCCGTCGAGCAGGTAGAACATCTCGGCCGCGGTGTGGTGCAGGTGGGGCCGCGCACCGTCGGCGCCCTCCGCCAGGGTCACGCGCACGGTGGACAGCGCCCCTCCGGCCGCACTGCGGTCGGCCAGCAGCTGCACGCCGACGGGGGCGCCGCCCACCACCTCGGCCTCGGCGCCACGGACGATCACGGAGTCGTCGGACTTGGGCACGAACAGCGACATGATGCGTTCCCTTGCGTTGTGGTCAGACCGCGAAGAGCAGTCCGGCGCTGATGAGTACGACGATCGCGGTGGCGAAGTGGATACCGAACGCGACCGCCTTCGCCCCGCCATGACGCAGGACTATCAGGGTGTCGACGAGCGGCACGAGTGCCACGCAGACCATGAACCACGCCTCGGCACGGGCGCCCGCGAAGGCCAGCAGAGCGAGGCCGAGCAGCCCGAAGGTGCCGTCCCTGAGGCCCTTGACCGACAGGTAGGCGCCGGCGTCGCCACGCGGGTCGGCGGGGGCGCCGTAGCCGGCCGCGGCGGGACCCGGCTGGAACCAGAACCGGTAGCCGAGGAACAGGCAGAACAGGTCGAGCAGGACGGCGAGGGTGTACGCGGTGACGGTCATGGATCTCCCCGATCTTCCATGAGTGAGCGCCGGCAACCGCTCGGCTGCTAGCACCGCTAGGAACAAGGGCAAAGCTAGCAGAGCACTGACAGAGCGGCTA
The DNA here is from genome assembly GCF_032658145.1 of Streptomyces sp. MK7. Lineage (NCBI taxonomy): Bacteria > Bacillati > Actinomycetota > Actinomycetes > Kitasatosporales > Streptomycetaceae > Streptomyces > Streptomyces sp. MK7. The sequence goes on along the minus strand of NZ_JAVACL010000009.1, from coordinate 85,361 downwards.
GCGTTGCTAGAAATTCGCTGCATGCCGATCCAGACGCGCCGGGAGCGCGAACGAGCGGAACGCCGGCGGCTGATCGTGACGGCCGCGCGGGAACCGGCGGAGGCGGAGGGCTGGGACGCGGTCACCACGCGACGGCCGGCCGCCACGATCGAGTACAGCCAGCCGGTCCTCTACAGCCACTTCAAGAGCAAGGACGCGATCATGGCGGCGGTCGGCGAGGCCCGCACCGCCTTCGCCCGGCGGCGGCCCGCGCTCTACGACGCGATGTTCACGCTCACGGTGGACCTGCCGTTCGCGGCGCCGGAGGCTCCCGCCCCGCTGCAGGAGGCGTTCGGCGAACCGGCCCGGGCCGTCGAGCCGGTCGTGGCCGAGGGCGACGACCCCGGACTGCTGACGGAGACCTACTGGGCCACGCCGCACGGCCTGGTGACCCTGATGCGCGGCGGCCGGCTGCCTCAGGAGGCCCACGAACGCCGCTTCGCCCTGCTGATCGGTCATGTCGTACCGCCGGGCACGGCCTGAACGGCGCGGGACACGGACCCGGGGCGCGGCACGGCCCGGGCGTGCCCGAGACTCCGAGCGCCGCTCGGACCGGCCCCGTTGTCCATCGGCACGGTCCGCGATGCGGACGGCCTCTGCCCCGACCCGCCGGAGAAGACCCCGGTGCCTTGCGTGGACAAGAAATCGCAGTACTGCCTGAGAATCTCCGACTCGGACCGCCAGGGATATCAAGTGAACTCACCAATAATATTTGGTGTGCCATAGCGCAGGGTCGGACGCAAGGCTCAGGGTCCGCCTTGCCGAGTTGCGCATGATTGATCCATCTCTTCCTTCATCACTCGGCAAAGGCTGAAGCGATTCGGGAACTCTTTGCGATTCCGTGGCCAACCGGTTGCGGCGACATTATGCGGGTAATGCGCACAATGCGAGCATGTCCGGAGGGGAATGCCGCGCATGGACTTGTGTATTTCTTGGCTTTTCCTTGGGTTTGTTGCGAGCGTCCCCGGTGATCGATGTGGTCGCGGTGTGTGCCCCCCGTGAGGATCAGCTCACTTCTGTTGGCTTCGCATGGCGAAGTGTCAGGAAAGGGAGCTGATTATGCGTCACAGACCTCATGTGATCCTCGCGGGATCACGTTTAAGACGCCCGTACCGGTCGCGTCGGCTTCGGCAGACAGCCGTCGGCGTGGTGCTGGTGATGGCGGCGGAGACCGCGCTGGTCGCTGCGGACAGCGGGGTGGTGTTCGCCGAGGGCATGACGTCCGCGACGTCGAAGTCCGCCTCGGCCGCGACATCCACCAAGGCCGATGGACCTGCGCAGGCGCGGGACGAGGCGTCGGCGGTGCTGATGGCCCGTCTGCAGCACCGGAGGATCGAGGTGCTGTCGGCCCGGACGGCGGACTCGACGACGTACGCGCTGCCCGGCGGTGAGCTGGAGACGGAGGCGTACGCGGGGCCGATCCGGGTGAAGCGGGGCGGGGTGTGGAAGGACATCGACACCTCGCTGTCCGACACCGGGGCCGATCTGACGCCCGCGGCGGCGGCCGCGAACATCGCGGTCTCCGACGGCGGCGACACGAAGCTGGCGTCGGTGGCCAAGGGCAAGGAGTCCTTCGGACTGGGCTGGCAGGACAGGCTGCCCGCGCCGTCGGTCAGGCACAACACCGCCTCCTACGACCTGGGCAGCGGGCAGACCCTGTCGGTGACGGCGCTGGCGCAGGGCTTCTCGGAGAACATCGAGCTCACCCAGCAGCCCGACCACGGCACGGTCTCCTACCGGATCCCGCTCCACCTGGACGGGCTGAAGCTGTCCCGGGCACGCTCCGGGCACCTGCTGCTGAAGAACAGCGACGGAGACCTGGTGGCGGAGGCGCCGGCCCCGATGATGTGGGACGCCTCCAAGAACGCCGTCTCCGGTGAGTCCGCGCACCAGCAGCGGGTCGACACGAAGATCGAGACCGCTTCGGACGGCTCGCAGACACTGGTGCTGAGGCCGGACAAGGGGTTCCTGGCCACCGCGACGTATCCGGTGACGGTGGATCCGACGTCCACGCTGGCGGTCACCACGGACACGTGGGTGCAGAACCCCGACTACCCCGACTCGCAGGTCTCCTCGCAGGAGCTGAAGTCGGGCACGTACGACTCCGGCAGCGATGTGGCGCGCTCGTACCTGAAGTTCAACACGTCGGCGTTCACGGGCAAGCACATCCTCAGCGCCACCATGTCGCTGTACTCCTACTACTCCTCCAGCTGCTCCAGTTCGTCGGTCACCCAGGCAAAGCGGGTCACCTCCGCCCTGGACACCACGACCCTCACCTGGGGCGCGCAGCCGTCGACCACGACGACCAACATGGCCACCAACAGCGGCCACTGGGGCTACAACTCCTCCTGCCCGGCGAACTGGTCGAACTGGACGCTGACCGGGATGGTCCAGGACTGGGCCAACGGCTCCGCGAACAACGGCATCCAGCTGCGCAGCTCCAGTGAGACGGATGCCACGAACTGGCGGCGTTTCCGCTCGGCGAACTACACCACCTCCGGCTACGCGCCCAAGCTGGTGGTCAGCTACAACTCCTACGCCACCACCTCCTCGGCGGCCGTCTCACCGAACTTCCCCAATCCGTACAACGGCAAGCTGTACGTGACCTCGCTGACGCCGACGCTGTCGGCGAAGGTCACCGACGCCGACGGCTCGACGGCGCAGGCGCAGTTCGAGGTCACCCCCGACCCCGCGTATGCGGACACCACCTACTCCTACACGGGTACGTCGGCCTCGGTGGCGTCCGGGTCGACGGCGAAGCTGACCATCCCCTCGGCCTCCGCCTTCCCCTCGGGCAAGCACCTGCGGTTCCGGGTGCGCGGCTATGACGGCACGGACTACGGGGCGTGGTCGGGTTACACGACGTTCGTGCTGAACACCGGCCTGCCGGCCGCGCCGACGATCTCGTGCACCCCGTACAGCGAGAACACCTGGACGGCCAGGGCCGACAGCGGGGCGACCTGCACCCTGGACACCTCGTCCGCGGACGGGCTGGGCTACTACTGGGGCCTGGACGACTCCTCGGTGCCGGGCCGCGTCTACGACACCGCGGACGGCTCGGGCGGCGACCCGCTGACGATCACGATCAAGCCGGGTGAGGACTGGCACAAGCTGTACGCCAAGACCATCGACTCCGGCGGAAACATCTCCTCGACGGCGACCACGTACGCCTTCGGTGTCGGTGACGGCGCAGGTCTGCTCACCCCGGGCGACGGGGACCGGCCGGCTCGCCGGGTCAGCCTGACCTCCACCGGCAGGACCACCTACACGGGGGTCACGTACCAGTACCGGCGTGGTGAGACCGACTTCTGGACCGATGTACCGGTCGTGGACGTCACCAAGTCCTCCGACGGGTCGGCGGTCTCCGACTGGCCGGTGGCCGTGTCCAACGGCTCGCCCGCGGCGCTCACCTGGAACATCACCGCTTCTCTCTCGGAGGACGGGCCGGTCGACGTCCGGGCCGCCTTCACCGACGGCTCCACCACCGCGTACTCCCAGCCGCACACGATCACCGTGGACCGCAACGCCGGCACCGCGCCGAGCCAGGACGTCGGCCCCGGATCGGTGAACACCCTCACCGGCGACTACACCCTGTCCGCCACGGACGCCTCCGGCTTCGACCTGTCGGTGTCGCGTACCGCCTCCTCCCGGCGGCCGGCCGCGGGCGCGGACGCCCAGGGCCAGGTGGCGATCTTCGGTCCGCAGTGGACCTCCGGCACCACCGCCGAGATCACCGGCTCCGACTGGGCGTACGTCCGCCAGACGTCGGCCACCTCGGTCGCGCTGGTGGATGTGGACGGTGACGAGACCGGCTTCACCGCCACCTCCTCCGGGGGCTGGAAGCCGGAGCCGGGCTCGGAGGACCTCACCCTGACCGGGGCGCTGACCGGCTCCTTCACCCTGAAGGACGACCAGGGCACCACCACCACGTTCGCCAAGGTGGACCCGGCGGCCATGACCTGGCAGGTCTCCAGCACCTACCTGCCGACCGACAACTCCACCACCAAGGTGGTCTCGGAGAAGGTCACCTCCGGCAGCAACACGCTGGCCCGCCCGAAGTACGTGATCGCCCCCACCTCGGCGGTCTCGTCCTCGACGTGCGAGACAACGCCGTCGACCAAGGGCTGCCGGATGCTGGAGTTCGTCTACGCCACCTCCACCACCGCCGCCTCCGGCACGTTCGGTGGCTACAACGGGCAGGTCACGCAGATCAAGGAGTGGGCCACCGACCCGGGGGCCTCATCGGCGACCGCCACGGTGGTGGCGCAGTACGCCTACGACGACTCCGGACACCTGCGCGAGGAGTGGGACCCGCGGATCAGCCCCGCGCTGAAGACCGCCTACACCTACGACAGCGCCGGCCGGATCGCCACCCTGACCCGTCCGGGCGAGCTGGCGTGGACGTTCACCTACGGCCAGGCCGGCAACACGGCCACCGCGGGTGACGGCATGCTGCTCAAGGCCTCCCGCCCGAACCTGACCGCGGGCAGCAAGAACACCACCGACGGCACGAACGCCGTCACCAGCGTGGTCTACGACGTCCCGCTCACGGGCAGCAAGGCGCCCAACGCGATGGGCACCTCGGACGTAGCGGCCTGGGGCCAGTCGGACGTGGCCACAGACGCCACGGCCGTCTTCCCGGCGGACTCGGTGCCGCTGTCCGACACCGGCTCGGATCTGGCCGCGACGGACTACAAGCGGGCGACGATCACCTACACCGACGACTCCGGACGCGAGGTGAACACCGCCACCCCCGGTGGGCACATCACCACCACCGAGTACGACCGCTTCGGCAACACCGTCCGGGAACTGACCGCGTCCAACCGCGAACTGGCCCTGGCCACCAGCGGCAGCGGCCAGGCGGAGCAGGTGGCACTCAGCATCGACCAGATGACGGCCGCCGACCGCGCCGAACTGCTGTCCACCCGCTCGGTCTACTCCGCCGACGGGCTGCGGAAGACCGACGAGTACGGCCCACTGCACCAGGTGACCCTCGGCTCGACGCTGAAGGCGGGCACCGGCGGCACCGACCTGCCGGCCGGCACCCAGGTGGCGGCGCGGCAGCACACCGCCAACACCTATGACGAGGGACGGCCGACCGACGGCACGGCCACCGTCGCGAACCAGGTCACCACCACCAGCGTGGGCGCCTTCGTGGACGGCTACCCGTCCGACGGCGATGTGCGCACCACGACCACGCAGTACGACTGGGTCAAGGGCCTGCCCACCGCCACCGTCACCGACCCGTCCGGTCTGGCGCTGAAGAAGACCACCGCTTACGACGCCCAGGGCCGGGTCACCAAGACCACCCTGCCCAAGTCCTCCGGGACGGACGTGGGCGCCACGGTGACCACCTACTACTCGGCCACCGGCACCGGCGCCTGCAACGGCAGGCCGGAGTGGGCCGACCTGGTCTGCTCCACCGGCCCGGCGGGTGCGATCACCGGCGGCGGTTCCAACCCGACCGAGCTGCCCACCAAGACCACCGAGTACGACCGGTGGGGCAACACCGCCAAGACGACGGAGACCGCGAACTCCGTCACCCGCACCACCGCCAACACCTACGACACCGCCGGACGCATCACGACGACGTCGGTCAGCGGCGGCGTGGGCACGGCCGTGCCGGACACCACCACCGCCTACGACACCGGCACCGGCCAGGTCGCCACGGTGACCTCCAACGGGCAGACCATCACCCACACCTACGACGTTCTCGGGCGGGAGATCTCCTACGACGACGGCGCGGGCAACACCGCCGCCACGAGCTATGACGCGCTCGGCCGGCCGGTGAGGACCACCGACTCCGCCCCGTCCACCACCACCTACACCTACGACACGTCCAAGGACCCGCGCGGCCTGGAGACCTCCCGCACCGACTCGGTCGCCGGCACCTTCGCCGCGGCCTACGACGCGGACGGCGACCTGGCCACCCAGGCCCTGCCCGGCGGCCACACCCTCACCGTCACCCAGGACGAGACCGGCGCGACCACCTCCCGGGTCTACTCCCGGGACAGTGACGGCACCGTCGTGGCCTCCGACAGCGTCGACGAAAGCATCCACGGCCAGGTCGCGGACGATGCCGACACGGCCGGCCAGAGCCGCAGCCGCTCCTACGGCTACGACGCGGCCGGACGCCTCACGAGGGCCGACGACACCGACCCCGACGGGGCCTGCGCCCGCCGCGACTACACCTTCGACAACAACACCAACCGCACCGCCCTCGCCGTCGCCACCAGCGACAACGGAGCGGCCTGCACCTCCACCGGCGCCACCACCACGTCGTACACCTACGACAGCGCCGACCGGCTGGTCACCACCGGCACGGTCTACGACGCCCTCGGCCGCACCACCACCCAGGCCTCCGGCGCCACCATCGGCTACTACGCCAACGACCTCGTCCGCCAGCAGACCTCCGGCACCGGCCGGCAGACCTGGACCCTGGACGCGGCCGGCCGCCTCGCCGCCTCGACCACCGAAACGAGTACCGACGGCGGAGCCACCTGGAGCCTTGCCGGCACCGAGACCGACCACTACGGGGCCGACGGTGACAGCCCCGACTGGATCAAGGAGGGCACCACCGGCATCATCACCCGCAACGTCCAAGGTCCCGGCGGCGACCTCGACGCCACGACCAGCGCAGCCAGTGACGTCGCCCTGCAACTGACCGACATCCACGGCGACGTCACCGTCGAGCTACCGCTCGACACCAGCCAAGCACCCACCGCGCTCGCCTACGATGAATTCGGCAACCCCGAGGGAGAAAATCACGCCGTCCGCTACGGCTGGCTCGGCGGCAAACAGCGCTCGAGCGAAACCGCCACGGGCGCCATTCTCATGGGCGTCCGGCTCTACGACCCCACTGCGGGCCGCTTCCTCCAGACCGATCCGGTCCCCGGGGGCAGCGCCAACGCCTACGACTACGTGACCGCCGACCCGCTCAACAGCTACGACCTCGACGGCAAATTCCCCTGGCACTGGCATCTGCCGTGGCACCGCGACCACTGGTCGCCCTTCCACTACAGCTGGCACGTGCCCGGCTATGCCCGTGCCAGGCACTACTACCATCGCATCCGACACCGCATACACAGGAACCGCTACGTCAGGCGCTACTACCACAACCCCTATGTCCAAGCCTGCTTTTTCGGTGGCGTCGGGACTGGACTGGTCTCCTGGGTGACCAAGGCCGGCCGCCGATCGTGGTGGGGGCTCGGCATAGGCTGCGGCTTCGCCATGGCGCAGCGCCGCTGGCAACGCTGACCCACGCCGCCGGAGCTGGAGAGGACTGGCCAGACGATGAGTCCACGACAGAGGGACGACCGGACCGACTCCGGGGAGAGCGGACCCCAGGGCTATATCGGAATGGTGTGCTCCGTCGCATCCATGACGATTGTCGGGGTCCTGTTCGGGCGCGGCCTCCCGGTGTGGGCGCCCGCGGCCCTGGGGGCGGTGGTCGGCTTCACCTGCTGGCTGGCCTACCGGGCGTACCGTTCGCTGAGCAGAAGGAGGGGCACCCCTTCGAAGTGACGCAGTGATCACGTGGCTGCCGGACGCGGTGGAACGACACCGTGTCCGGCAGCCACTCCGTCTGCCCTCGGGAGGAAATTCCGTCGCCCCGGTACCGGTGTACCGGGGCGACGGGGGCCGGGCGGCCCGCCGGCGCTCAGGGGCGGGCGACGGCCGGCCCGGTCACTCGTCGGACGCCGCCGCGGGCAGCGCGGCGCGCGGGCGTTGCCAGCCGCGCGAGCCGCGCGCCCGCAGCCATGCCGTGGTCTCCTCGGGCGGCATCGCCGCCGCGACCAGCCAGCCCTGTACGGCGTCGCAGCCCAGGTCCCGCAGCCGCTCCCACGTCTCGTCGTCCTCGACGCCCTCGGCCACGACGAGCAGGCCGAGTGAATGCGCCAGGTCCACCGTGCAGCGCACGATCTCCGCGTCCTCGGCGTCCACCGCCAGCCGGGCCACGAAGGAGCGGTCGATCTTCAGCTCGCTCACCGGCAGCCTGCGCAGGTGCACCAGCGAGGAGTAGCCGGTGCCGAAGTCGTCCAGCGACATCTTCACGCCGTGCGCGGTCAGACCGGCCAGTGTGTCGGCGGCCCGCTGGGGGTCCTCCAGCAGCACGTGCTCGGTGATCTCCAGCTGCAGCGCTCCCGCCGGGACACCGTGCCGGGCGAGCCGGGCGGCGACCGAGCCGGCGAAGCCGGGGGTGTGCACGTCCCGGGGGGAGACGTTGACCGCGACCGGCACGAGCAGGCCCTCGGAGCGCCACTTCGCGACCTGCCCGAGGGCGGTCTCCAGCACGTACTCCGTCAGATGGGGCATCAGCCCCGAGGACTCGGCGATCGCTATGAACTCGTCCGGAGGGACCCTGCCGCGCTCCGGGTGCACCCAGCGCACCAGCGCCTCCAGGCCGGCGACGTGGCCGTCGAAGCGGACCTTGGGCTGGTAGTGCAGCTGGACCTCGTGGGCGTCCAGGGCCCGGCGCAGATCGCCGAGCAGCCCGAGCCGGTCGGGGGTGTTGGAGTCCCGCTTGGACTCGTAGACCTCCACCCCCGTGCGGTCCCGCTTGGCCTGGTACATCGCCACGTCCGCGCGGCGCAGCATCCCCTCGGCGTCCAGCGCGTGGTCCGGGAAGACGGCGACACCGGCGCTGGCCTCCAGGACGAGGGTGAGCCCGTCCAGGTCGAGCGGCGAGCTGAGGGTGGTGACCAGTGCGCGCGCGACGCGGGTCGCGGACGTCGTGGAGTCGGCCACGGGCAGTAAGACGGCGAACTCGTCCCCGCCGAGCCGCGCGGCCTCCGCCCCGCGCGGCAGCGCCTGCCGCAGCCGGTCGGCTATCTGCAGCAGCAGCCGGTCACCGGCGAGATGACCGAGCGTGTCATTGACCGAACGGAAGCGGTCGAGGTCGATCAGCATCAGGGCGGCCCGGGCGCCGATGCGTTCGGCGTCGTCGAGGGCGGTCCAGATGCGCTCCAGAAGCCACTGCCGGTTGGGCAGCCCGGTCAGCCGGTCGCGCAACTGCTCCTCGGCCCGGGCGCGGGCTATCCACAAGGTGGCGTCCAGGGCGATGAGCGGGGTGGAGAACAGCGGCAGCAGCAGGGGCTCGGCGACGGCGACGACGCAGACCAGCGGGGCGATGCCGAGCAGGGCGACGGCGACCAGACCCTGTCTGACCACGGCGGTGCGGGCGACCGTGGGCAGTCCGTCGGCGTGCGGGGCGTGCAGATACCACAGCAGGACGCGGGTGACCGCGAGGTAGACGGCGGCGGCCAGCACCACCTCGGGCACGGTGTACGCGGTCCAGGTGCCCGGGTCCCAGGGCCGCTCGACGGTCGGGACGCGGCCGAAGCCGCCCAGGACGAGGGCGGCCATGGCGATGCCGAGGATGTCCACCGCGCCGTTCAGCACGCCGGGCCGGAAGCGGTTGCGCCGTGCTATGCCGACCAGCACGACGACGGCCAGGCTCACCAGGCCGGCGGGCACCCAGCCGTAGAGCAGCAGCACGGCCAGGGTGAGGGCGGTGCCGGAGCCGGTGCCGCCCCACCAGCGGGAGCGGCCGAGCATCACCAGGTGGCCGACGATGATCCCGGTGAGCACGGCCAGGGACCAGCCGGTCGTGCCGGACGGGAAGAGCGCGTGGCCGCCGGCGAACGCCCCGTAGAAGCCGGCGCCGAGGACGAGCGCGGCCACCGCCACGACCACCGAGGGCAGGGCCGGCCGGAACCGGTGCCATACGGAGACCGCGCCCGGCACGGAAGGCGGTTGCCCTCCCGGCTGCCCGGGCAGGCGGATCGTCGCCGCCGCATCCTGTCCGGCCGCGCGTGCGGTCCGGCCCGCACGCCCCGGATGCTTCCGGGCGCCCGAACGCTCCCCCGTCCGCCCGGTGCTCCCGCGCCATGCGCCGGTCATCCGGCGCAGCCGTGAGTGCGGGGCGGCGCTCTCGGTCGGTTCCATTCCCGTCCCTCTCACAGCCGGCGGTGCCCGCGCCGCGCGGCCCGATGCCCGGCGCTCCCGGGCCGCACCGCGCTGGAAAACCCTTCCACGTACTCGCCGAGGAGCACGGGGATGCCCCGACCGCAGCTGGGCACGGCAGGCGCACACCTCAACAGTAGGCCGCAGAAGGCTTCCACGGGCAGCGGTCGTCGACGGTTGCCCGAATGCGCCCCGGCCACCCGTATGCATCTGGTATGCGCGAAACGCGTGGCCTTCAACCGCTACTCACCGGTCGGGAGGGCGACTTCGGCCGCCGCGTCCGGTCCCTGCTCCAACAGGACGCCGAAACCGTCCTCGTTCAGAACCGGCACCTTCAGCTGCATCGCTTTGTCGTACTTCGACCCGGGGTTGTCGCCCACGACGACGAAGGACGTCTTCTTCGACACCGAGCCGGTCACCTTGGCGCCCCGGCTCTGCAGGGCCTCCTTCGCGCCGTCCCGCGTGAACTGCTCCAGGGTGCCGGTGACCACGACCGTCAGGCCCTCCAGCGGGCGCGGGCCCTCCTCCTCGCCGGTGCCCTGCTCCTCCAGCGGGACTCCGGCGGCCTTCCACTTGCGCACGATCTCGCGGTGCCAGTCCTCGGCGAACCACTCCTTGAGGGCGGCGGCGATGATCGGGCCCACCCCGTCGGTGCGCGCCAGTTCCTCCTCGCCGGCCTGCTCGATGCGGTCGACGGAGCGGAACTCGCGCGCCAGCGCCTGGGCCGCCACCGGTCCGACGTGACGGATCGACAGCCCGTTCAGGAACCGGGCCAGCGGGCGGTCCTTGGCCGCCTCGATGTTCCGCAGCAGCGCCAGGGTGTTCTTCTTCGGCTCGCCCTTCTGGTTGGCGAAGACCGTGACGACCTTCTCCTCGCCCGTCTTCGGGTCCCGCTTGGGCAGACCGCTGTCCGGGTCGAGGACGTAGGCCTTGATGGGCAGCAGCTTCTCCACCGTGAGGTCGAACAGGTCGCCCTCGTCGGCCAGCGGCGGGTCGGCCGGCTCCAGCGGGCGGGTGAGCGCGGCGGCGGCCACCTCGCCGAAGTGCTCGATGTCCAGGCACTCCCGGCCCGCGAGGTAGGAGACTCGCTCCCGCAACTGGGCCGGGCAGGCACGGGCGTTGGGGCAGCGGAGGTCGATGTCGCCCTCCTTCATGGGCCGCAGCGGCGTACCGCACTCGGGGCACTCGGACGGCATCACGAACTCCCGTTCGCTGCCGTCACGCAGGTCGACGACCGGGCCGAGGATCTCCGGGATGACGTCGCCGGCCTTGCGCAGCACCACGGTGTCGCCGATGAGCACGCCCTTGGCCTTGACGACATCCTGGTTGTGCAGGGTGGCGAACTCGACCTCGGACCCGGCCACGGTGACCGGTTCCACCTGCGCGTACGGAGTGACGCGGCCGGTGCGTCCGACGCCGACCTTGATGTCGACCAGCTTGGTGTTGACCTCTTCCGGCGCGTACTTGTAGGCGATCGCCCAGCGCGGTGCGCGCGCGGTGGTGCCGAGCCGGCCCTGCAGGCGGATCTCGTCGAGCTTGACGACCACGCCGTCGATCTCGTGCTCCACCGAGTGCCGGTTCTCGCCGTAGTACGCGATGAACTCGCGGACCCCCGCGAGGTCGTCGACCACCTTGTTGTGCCGGGAGGTGGGCAGGCCCCACGTCTTCAGCAGGTCGTAGGCCTGGGAGAGCCGGGTGAGCCCCTTGTAGCCCTCCAGGGCGCCGATGCCGTGGACGACCATGTGCAGGGGGCGGGTGGCGGTGACGCGCGGGTCCTTCTGGCGCAGCGAACCCGCCGCCGCGTTGCGCGGGTTGGCGAAGGGCTTGTCACCGGCCTCGACCAGACGGCGGTTGAGCTCCTCGAACTTCTCCATCGGGAAGTAGACCTCGCCGCGGATCTCCACGAGGTCCGGGACGCCGTCACCCTTCAGCCGGTCCGGGATCTCCGCGATCGTCCGGACGTTGGGGGTGATGTCCTCACCGGTGCGGCCGTCGCCGCGGGTGGCCGCGCGGGTGAGACGGCCGTGCTCGTAGGTGAGGTTGACGGCCAGGCCGTCGACCTTGAGCTCGCACAGGAAGTGGTACTCCTGCTCGCCCAGTTCCCTGGCGATGCGGTCGGTCCAGGCGGCGAGGTCGTCGTCGTTGAAGGTGTTGTCGAGCGAGAGCATCCGCTGGCGGTGCTCCACCGCCGTGAACTCCGTCTCGTACGACCCGGCGACCTTCTGGGTCGGCGAGTCGGGCGTACGCAGTTCCGGGTGGCGCTCCTCCAACTCCTCCAGGGAGCGCAGGAGCTGGTCGAACTCGGCGTCACTGATGACGGGAGCGTCCTTGACGTAGTACCGGAAGCGGTGCTCCTCGACCTGGTCCGCGAGCCGCGCGTGCTGCTCCCGCGCCTCGGCGGGCACCGCTGTCTCCGCTTGCTGCTTGTCGCCGGCCACCGTGTTGTCCTCCCGTTACTCAGGGTTGTCCGCGAGGGATCTCGCCGCCCGGACGCAGTGGGCGAGCGCCTGGCGCGCGTACGCGGGGGAAGCGCCCGCGAGTCCGCACGCCGGGGTGACCGTGACCGCGTCCGGGACAAGCCCCGGACGCAGCCCCAGCCTGCGCCACAGCGTTCTGACACCCATGACGCTACCGGCAGGGTCTGACAACGGGCCGTCCGTGGCCGGCACGACACCGGCGAAGAGCCGGGTGCCGGCCTCCACGGCCTCCCCGATCGCCTCGTCGTCACGTTCGGTGAGAAGCGAGAAGTCGAAGGAGACCGCCGCGGCGCCCGCCCGCCGCAGCAGGGCGAAGGGCACGTCGGGGGCGCAGGAGTGGACCACCACGGGCCCCCCGGTGTGCACGCCGACCGTGTCGCGCAGCGCGGCCTCGACGATCTGCCGGTCCACGGCCCGGTGGGTGCGGTAGCCGCTGGCGGTGCGCACCTGGCCGCGCAGCACGGCGGTCAGGGACGGCTCGTCGAGCTGGAGCACGAGCTGGGCGCCGGGCACCCGCCGCCCGGTCTCGGCCAGGTGCAGCCGCAGCCCCTCGGCGAGCGAGGCGGCCAGGTCCCGGCAGGCGCCGGGGTCGGACAGGGCCGCCTCGCCGTTCCTCAGTTCGAGGTTGGCGGCGAGCGTCCAGGGCCCCACGGCCTGCACCTTCAGCGGCCCCTCGTACCCCTGGGTGAACTCCTCCAGGGCGTCGAGGTCCTCCCCCAGCCAGGAACGGGCCCGCTTGGTGTCCCGTCCGGGCCGGTCGCCGATCCGCCACCCGCTGGGCTCCACGCGCGCGTACAGCTCGACGAGCATCCCGGCCGTCCGCCCGATCATGTCGGCCCCGGGCCCCCGGGCGGGCAGCTCGGGCAGGAAGGGGAAGTCCTCGAAGGTGCCGGTGACGGTCTTGGCGGCCTCACGGGCGTCCCCACCGGGCATCGACCCGACCCCGGTGGCGGCACCGAACCTGAACTGGCTGTTCTCGCTCACCAGAGCAGCCTACGGAACAGCCCGGCCGGGGTCAGCGCCCCGGTCGCACCGTCAGGTCGTTGACCTCCGCGTCCCTCGGCAGGTCGAGGGCCATCACGATGGTCGTGGCGACCGACTCCGGGTCGATCCACCGGGACGGGTCGTACTCCTTGCCCTCCTGCTGGTGGACCTTGGCCTGCATGGGGCTGGCGGTGCGGCCCGGGTAGACGGTGGTGACCCGGACTCCGTTGGCGTGCTCCTCCTGCCGCAGGGCGTCGGCCAGCGCCTTCAGCCCGTGCTTGGAGGCGGCGTACGCGGACCAGTCGGCGCCTGCGTTCAGGCCCGCGCCCGAGTTCACGAACAGCACGTGGCCGCGCGAGGCGCGCAGCTGGGGCAGGAAGTGGCGGGTCAGCTCCGCCGGGGCGATCAGGTTGACGTCGAGCTGGTGGCGCCAGGTCTTCGGGGTCAGCTCGCCGACCGGACCGAGGTCGACCACGCCCGCGATGTGCAGCAGGGAGTCGACCCGGTCGGGCAGCGACTGGTGCGAGAAGGCCCAGCTCAGCCGGTCCGGTTCGGCCAGGTCGCCGACCAGGGTCCTCGCCCCGGGGAACGTGGCCGCCAGCTCCTTGGCCCGGCCCGCGTCACGCGCGTGCAGCACGAGGTCGTCCCCGCGCGCGTGCAGACGGCGCGCGACGGCCGCGCCGATGCCGGAGCCGGCCCCGGTGATCACATGAGTAGCCATGCCCGCCATGCTCGCACCCGAGAGTCAGCGACCGCCCACCGACTCCTCCAGGTACGCGAGCGCGCCCGCGGGCTCGTCGGCGAAGAACACCAGCTCGCTCAGCGGCCGCGGCAGGAACCCCTCGTCCTCCATCCGGCGGAACTGCTCGCGCAGGCCGTCGTAGAAACCCGCCGTGTTCAGCAGCACCACGGGCTTGTGGGTGCGGCCGTGCTTCTTCAGCTCCAGGATCTCGGTGGCCTCGTCGAGCGTCCCGGTGCCGCCCACCATGATCACCACCGCGTCGGCCTTCTCCAGGAGCAGCTTCTTGCGCTCGGCGAGGTCCCCCGCGATGACCATCTCGTCGGCGCCGGGCCGCGCCTTGTTCGCCAGGAAGTCCACCGACACGCCGATGAGCCGGCCGCCCGCCTCCTGCACGCCGTCCGCGACGACCTTCATCAGTCCGCTGTCGGACCCGCCCCACACCAGGCTGTGGCCGCCCTTGCCGAGCAGCCGGGCGAAGTCCCGCGCGGGACGGGTGTAGCGGTCGTCGAGGTCGGCGGCGGAGAGGAAGACGCAGATGTTCATGCGCTCAACCGTACGCGGCCCCGGGCGTGCGCCATGCGCGGGAAGAACCCGCGGCCCGGGAGCGCTGTCCTGTTATGACCCAAGGACACACGATCACCATCGAGCAGGGCACCCAGCACGTACGCGTCGTGCACGGCGGCCAGGTCCTCGCGGAGAGCGACCGGCCCCTGCTGCTGCGCGAGACCGGCTGCCCCGTGCGCTACTACATCCCCGCCGACGACGTACGCCTCGACCTGCTGACCCCGTCCGAAACGCACACCCACTGCCCCTTCAAGGGCACGGCGTCGTACTGGTCGGCGCAGGGCGCCGAGGACCTGGTGTGGTCCTACCCCGAGCCGAAGCCGGACGTCGCCGAGATCAAGGACCACCTCTGCTTCTACGAAGTGGAAGTGTTGTGACCCGATGAGTCCCGTCTCTCGTGGCAGTCTTCACAGGCATGGACAAGAAGACCATCTCGCGTGACGGCACCCCGATCGCCTACCAGCGCACCGGACAGGGGCCGGTGGTCGTCCTCGTCAGCGGGGCGATGTCCACGGGCGCCACGGTCGCACCGCTGGCGATGGTGCTCTCGGACCGCTTCAGCACCGTCGTGTACGACCGTCGGGGCCGCGGAGAGAGCGGGGACACGGCGCCCTACGCGGTGGAGCGCGAGGTGGAGGACCTCGCGGCCGTGCTCGACGCGGTGGGCGGCGACGCGGCGCTGTACGGCATCTCCTCGGGCGGCGCGCTGGTGCTGCGGGCGGCGGCGAGCGGGCTGCCGGTCAGCCGGGTCGCCGTGTACGAGCCGCCGTTCGAGGTGCGCGAGGGCCGTGAGCGGGAGCGCGCCGCCTACTCCGGCGATCTGGCCGGCGCGCTCGCGGAGGGCCGGCGCGGGGACGCGGTGGAGCTGTTCCTGCGCGTCACCGGTCTGGCCGAGCAGATGATCGTGAGCGCGCGCCAGTCCCCCATGTGGCCGGGCCTGGAGGCCATCGCCCCCACCCTGGCGTACGACGACGCCGTGCTGGGCGACGGAATGGTCCCCCGCGACCTGCTGGCCTCGATCACCGTCCCGGTCCTGGCCGTCGCGGGCGACGCGAGCCCGGACCGGATGCGCGAGGCGGCCCGCCAGGTGGCGCTCGCCGCGCCCGAGGGCACCTACCGCCTGCTCAGGGGCCAGACCCACGCGGTGGAACCGGAGATCCTGGCACCGGTCCTGGCGGAGTTCTACGGCGCGTAGGCACCGCCGGCCCTCACGCCGCTCCGGCAGCTTCTACGGCGTACAGGCCCCGTCGGCTCTCACGCCACTCCGGCCGTCGCCCGCACCGTGGAGGCGATCGTCGCCGAGCCGACCACACGGGTGCCGTCGTAGAGGACGATCGCCTGGCCGGGGGCGACGCCGCGGACCGGCTCGGTGAAGGTCACGCGCAGCTCGCCGTCGACCGGCTCGGCCGTGACCTCGGTCTCGCCGCCGTGGGCGCGCAGCTGGGCGGTGTAGGTGCCGGGGCCGGTGGGGGCGGTGCCGCACCAGCGGGGCCTGATCGCGGTGAGTCCGGTGACGTCCAGCGCGGAGGCCGGGCCGACCGTCACGGTGTTGGTGACCGGGGAGATGTCCAGGACGTAGCGGGGCTTGCCGTCGGGGGCCGGGGTGCCGATGCGCAGGCCCTTGCGCTGGCCGATGGTGAAGCCGTACGCGCCCTCGTGCGTGCCCACCTTGGCGCCGGACTCGTCGACGATGGCGCCCTCGGTCCTGCCGAGCCGCTGGGCGAGGAAGCCCTGGGTGTCGCCGTCGGCGATGAAGCAGATGTCGTGCGAGTCGGGCTTCTTGGCGACCGCGAGCCCCCGGCGCTCGGCCTCGGCGCGGATCTCCTCCTTGGTGGTGACCGTGTCGCCGAGCGGGAACATCGCGTGCGCCAGCTGCTTCTCGTCCAGCACGCCGAGGACGTACGACTGGTCCTTGGCCATGTCGGAGGCGCGGTGCAGCTCGCGGGTGCCGTCCTCGCGGAGGATCACCTTCGCGTAGTGGCCGGTGCATACCGCGTCGAAGCCGAGGGCCAGCGCCTTGTCCAGGAGCGCGGCGAACTTGATCTTCTCGTTGCAGCGCAGGCACGGGTTGGGGGTGCGGCCGGCCTCGTACTCGGCGACGAAGTCCTCGACGACGTCCTCGCGGAAGCGGTCGGCGAGGTCCCAGACGTAGAACGGGATACCGATGACGTCGGCGGCGCGGCGGGCGTCGCGCGAGTCCTCGATGGTGCAACAGCCCCGCGCGCCCGTGCGGAAGGACTGCGGGTTCGCGGAGAGCGCGAGGTGGACGCCGGTGACGTCGTGACCGGCTTCCGCGGCGCGCGCGGCGGCGACGGCGGAGTCGACCCCGCCCGACATGGCGGCGAGGACGCGGAGGGGGCGGGAGCGCTGCGGGGTGTCAGTCATAGCCCCTTCAGGGTACGGGGGCGCGGGAACCGGGGCCGCCGGATATCCGTTGGAGAGCGCGTGGGGGCGAGGAGCGGTGACAAGGAACGGCGGCCGGGGCGGCGAGCGCTGCTCCTCGGCGGGGCCGTGGCGGCGGTCGCGGGCGGGGCTGCGGTGGAGCGCGAGGGGCTGGCCCGCCTGTGGTGGGGGCTGCCGGGCGCGCAGCGGCCGCGGGTGGCGGGGGCGGTGGACTTCGGGGGCGCGCGGTGGCTGGCGGCCTCCCCGGCGAACTACCGGCGGGCGGACCGCCCGGACGACTACGCGATCGACCGGGTCGTCGTCCATGTCACCCAGGGCAGCTACGTGAGTGCGGTGAGGGCGTTCCAGGACCCGGGGCACGAGGCCGCCGCGCACTACATCGTCCGCGCGGACGGGCAGGTCACCCAGATGATCCGCGAGCTGGACGTGGCCTTCCACACCGGCAACCGGGCTTACAACGAGCGCAGCGTCGGCATCGAGCACGAGGGATTCGTCGAGCGGGCCTCGTCCTTCACCGACGCGATGTACGCCGCCTCGGCCCGGCTGACGGCGCGGATCTGCGGGCGGTACGGCATACCCGCCGACCGCGAGCACATCATCGGCCATGCCGGGGTGCCGGGCACCGACCACACGGACCCCGGACCGCACTGGGACTGGGACCGGTACATACGGCTGGTGCGCCGGGCGCCGACGTGATCCGGGCGAGATGCCCTACGTCAGACCCGCCGCCCGGGCCCGTTCCACCGCCGGGCCGATGGCCTTGGCGACCGCCTCGACGTCGGCCTCGGTGGAGGTGTGGCCGAGGGAGAAGCGGAGGGTGCCGCGGGCCAGGTCCGGGTCGACACCGGTGGCCAGCAGCACATGGCTGGGCTGGGCGACGCCCGCCGTGCAGGCCGAGCCGGTCGAGCACTCGATGCCCTGGGCGTCCAGCAGGAGCAGCAGGGAGTCGCCCTCGCAGCCGGGGAAGGTGAAGTGGGCGTTGGCCGGAAGACGCCCCTCGGGCGCGGGGTCGCCGCCGAGGATCGCGTCGGGGACGGCCGTGCGGACGGCTGTGACCAGCTGGTCCCGCAGGTCGCCGATCTCGCGGGCGAACCACTCGCGCTGCTCGGCGGCGAGCCGGCCGGCCACCGCGAAGGAGGCGATCGCGGGCACGTCGAGGGTGCCGGAGCGGACATGGCGTTCCTGGCCGCCGCCGTGCAGGACGGGTACGGGGCTGTGCTCGCGGCCGAGGATCAGGGCGCCGATGCCGTACGGCCCGCCGATCTTGTGGCCGGAGACGGTCATCGCGGCGAGACCGGAGGCGGCGAAGTCGACCGGGACCTGGCCGAAGGCCTGCACCGCGTCGGAGTGCAGCGGCACGCCGAACTCGGCGGCCGTCTCGGCGAGTTCCCGGACCGGCAGCACCGTGCCGATCTCGTTGTTCGCCCACATGACGGTGGCGAGGGCCACGTCGTCGGGGTTGCGGGCGATCGCCTCGCGCAGGGCCTCGGGGTGGACGCGGCCGTAGGGGTCGACCGGGAGGTACTCGACGGTGGCGCCCTCGTGTTCGCCGAGCCAGTGGACGGCGTCGAGGACGGCGTGGTGCTCGACGGGGCTGGCGAGGACCCGGGTGCGGGCCGGGTCCGCGGCACGGCGCGACCAGTACAGGCCCTTCACGGCGAGGTTGTCGGCCTCGGTGCCGCCGGAGGTGAAGACGACCTCGCTGGGGCGGGCGCCGAGGGCTTCGGCGAGGGTTTCGCGGGACTCCTCGACCGTGCGGCGGGCCCGGCGGCCGGATGCGTGGAGGGAGGAGGCGTTGCCGGTGACGCCCAGCGCGGCGGTCAGTGCCTCTGCCGCCTCCGGGAGCATGGGGGTGGTCGCGGCGTGGTCGAGGTAAGCCATGGTGTGCTTGATTCTACGGGCGCTCGCAGCGGGCCTGAGGATCAGGTGCGGCGACCTGGGGAACGCTTGCCGTGACTCCACCCGGACCGAGTTGGCCAGGCACCGTCGCTTGCCGGCTGTGCCCACCCTCCCCCATTGCCTGAACGGCATGGGAGGTGCCCCCTTCGCCTTGCGGAACGACCGCCCACAGCGCCGGGCCGCATGCGGCGGTCAGAAGCTCCAGGACACCGTGTGGTCCAGCTGCATGAGGGTGATGAGGACGATCAGGTCGGCGATGCCCAGGGTGAGGCCGAGGAGGGCTCGGCCGCGGCGGGTGGTGCCGCGCCAGAGGGCCACTGCCGCGAGGGTGACGGCGATGGGGCCGAGGAAGAGGTTGAGGACGAGGAGGCCGAGCAGGCCGAGGATGAAGGACGCGACGGCCATGCCGTCGGCGTCGCGCAGGGCGGTGCGGCGCGTGGCCGGTGCGGTGAGTTGCATGGCGATGGCTCCCGAGGGATGGGGTGGGCGCGGGGTCAGTGGGACGTGCCGCGACGGCGGGCGTGGCGCTCGCGGAGCGCGAAGACGCCGAGCCAGGCGGCGATCACGACGGCGGCGGCCACGGTGACGCCGAGCGGCGCGTGGGCCACGGTGCCCAGGGTCACGCCGAGCAGCAGCAGTGCGGCGACGAGGAACAGCATGGGATCGGATCCCCCTCCGGCGTTCTCTCGTGAACGCTTATGAGTAACAGTTGTTCACTGACTATGGAGTCTAGCGCGTCCCACCGCTTTGACATTCCGGAGAACAGTTGTTAACTGCATGGCATGAGTCACACTCTCGGCGTCCGCCAGGCCCAGAAGCAGAAGACCCGGCAGGCCCTCCTGGACGCGGCGCTCGGCCTGCTGGAGGAGCAGAGCCTGAGCAGCCTGGGCCTGCGCGAGGTCACGCGCGCCGTCGGTGTGGCCCCGACCGCCTTCTACCGGCACTTCCGCTCCACCGCGGACCTCGGGGTGGCCCTGGTGGAGGAGGCCCTGGGCAGCCTGCACCCGATGATCCGTACGACGGTGTCCACGGCGGACGACAGCGAGGAACGCATCGCGCGGGCCACCGAGCTGATCTCCCGTCATGTGGAGGAGTATCCGGCTCATGTCCGGTTCGTCGCCCGGGAGCGGCACGGCGGCGTGCAGCCGGTGCGGGAGGCGATCCGGGAGCAACTGGTCCGGTTCGCCCGCGAGGTGAAGGACGAGCTGGCCAAGGACCCGCAGGCCGAGGGCTGGAGCGAGGACGACCTGCTCATGCTCGCCCACCTCTACGTCGACCAGATGCTGATCACCGCCTCGCTCTTCCTGGAGGCACTGGACGCCCCACCGGAGGAACGCGAGCGCGTCACCCGGCTCGCCACCCGGCAGCTGCGGCTGATCAGCGTGGGCCGCCGGCACTGGCCGGCCTGACCGTTCCTCCCTCGTAGAGCTCCGCGACTACGGCGACCGCGGCCCGCGGCACCTCACGCGCCTCGGGCGCCGGGAGCACCTCCACCCGGTCGGAGAACCCGAGCAGTTGGCGCACCGCGCACAGGACGCCGTACGACATCCGGGCGGTGACCCGTTCGCTCTCGCCGTCGTCTCGGGCAGGGCGGCCGGCGAGGAGCCGTGCAGGCGCAGGAACATGTCCAGGTGTGCGCGGCGCACCCGGACGGTGACGTCGATCCCGCCGGGCGCTCCTCCACCTGGCGGCGCAGCACCTCCCGGGCGTCGGCGAGTTCCACGCCCGGCCGGCACCGTACGGGATCGTCCAGGAGCCGGGCGGAGCGCACCCGGTCGGCCCGGAACAGCCGCGGCCTGCCCCGCCGGTCGGCGACCAGGTACCAGACGCCCGCCTCGGAGACCAGGCCGTAGGGATCGACGGTGCAGGTGCGCGGCTCGCGCTCGCCGCTGTGCCGGTAGCGCAGCCGCAGGCGCCGGTCGGCGAACACCGCGTCCTGGAGGACGTCCAGGTCGACGGCCTGCTGCGGGCCGCTCTTCCAGCGGGTGGCGTCCACCAGGATCCGGCGGCTGGTCACCTCGGCGGCGGGCCGGTGCGGGGCCGGCAGCGCCGCCATCACCTTGCGCGGCGCAGAGCCGAGCGCCGCGTCCGGCCCGAGCGCGGCGTGCGCGCCCTGCGCGGCGAGGATGAACAGCGCGCGCCGGTCCGAACGCCGCTCAGCCGAGCCTGACGCGGGCCAGTTGCCGGGACTGCGCCACCAGCCGGTCGGCGCTGTCCCAGACCTCTGCGTCCTCCTCCAGGAAGCCGCTGGCGAGGTTGCGGGTGGTGATGGAGACGCGCAGCGGGCCCGGCGCCGGGCGGCAGCGGACGTGCACGGTCAGCTCGACCGTGGGGACCCAGCCCTTCAGGCCGAGTTCGAAGGCGGTGGGCGGGAGGGCGTCCACCGCCAGCAGGAGGGAGAGCGGGTCGGCGTCGCGGCCGTCGGCGAGCCCGAACCAGGCTCGCATCTCGCCCTTGCCGGAGGGCGAGCCGAGCGCCCAGCCGAGGGTGGCCGGGTCCAGCTTCAGCATCAGGCGGTCGGTGATGGCGGAGCTGCCGGGGACCGGGGCCGGCCCGTCCTGCGGCCCGAAGCACTGCTCCATCGGCGGGATGGCGGGCGGCTTCGCCGTGGTGCGCACGTCGTCGGGAAGGGCGCCCAGGTCGCCGTAGGAGGCCAGGACGCGGATGCGCTCCACCTCGCGGCCGTCCGCGTCGTACTGGAAGAGGGAGGCCTGGCCGGTGGACAGGGTGCGGCCGGTGCGGACCACGTCCGTGCGCACGACGGCGGGGCCGGGCTGTGAGGCCGTCAGATAGTGTGCCGAGACGGTGAACGGGTCCGGGTGCGGCAGGGCGTCCGCGAGCGCGCGGCCGAGGACGGCCAGCAGATAGCCGCCGTTGACGGCGTTGATGATGGTCCAGCCGGCCGAGAGGTCGATGTCGTAGACGCCCGGGGCGCGGCGGGTCACCGCGGTGTCCCGGTCGAACTCGCTGTCGCCGGTCGTGGCCCGCGCGGCCGGGGCGGAAGCTGCTTCTGGCATGCATGAACGATACAACAGGAAACTACTAAGCGGTAGCTTTTCCCTGGTCGAGCCGGACGGTCCCCGGCGCCCTCGCGCGAGTCTTCGGCAATTTCTTGGTAAGTGTCCGCACTCGTCCGTGACGCGCGGCCCCGGATTCCCCTCTATCCGGACATGAGCCTCACCGGGACTCCGTTCCTGTACACCACCGTCGCGCTGGCCGTGGTCGCCCTCGTCCTGCCGTTCGTCCTGTGGACGCGGCTGAGGGGCCCCAGGGCGCTGCGCACCGCGCTGCGCGCACTGATGCTGCTGTTCACCCAGGCCACCGCCGTCACCCTGGTGTTCGTGCTGGTGAACAACGCCAACAACCTGTACGACAACTGGGCGGACCTGCTCGGCACCGGCAACCATGTACAGAAGGCCGCCGACCTGGGCGCCGACGGCACCGGAGGCATCGCCTACCGCAGGCTGCCCAAGGTCCACCAGAGCTTCACCCAGGCCGACGGACCCGGGATGCACGCGGCCGGCGGGGTCAAGGTCACCCAGCTCAAGGGGCGGGTCTCGGGGGTGAACGCCGAGGTCTACGTCTGGCTGCCACCGCAGTACGACGAGCCCGCCTACCGGAACAGGAAGTTCCCGGTGGTCGAGCTGCTGTCCGGCTATCCGGGCTCCGCGAAGGCCTGGTTCGGGTCGATGAAGGTGCACGAGCAGCTGGAGCCGCTGATGAGGAGCGGTCAGGTCGCCCCCTTCATCCTGGTGTCCCCGCGCACCAACCTGATCGCCAAGACGGACACGGGCTGCGCCAACATACCGGGCACCGTCAACGCGGACAGCTGGCTGAGCATCGACGTGCCGAAGATGATCACGGACCACTTCCGCGCCGAGGCCGCGCCCGACGGCTGGGCGGCCGCCGGCTACTCGGCCGGCGCGCACTGCGCGGCCAAGCTGGCCGTCGCCCACCCGGACCGCTACCGGGCCGCGGTGAGCCTGTCCGGCTACAACGACCCGATCGGCGAGCGCGCCTCGCTGGCCGCGCAGAACATCGAGCTGCGCCGGGCGAACAACCCCTACGTCCTGCTCCGCAAGTACCGCACCCCGCCCCGGATCGCGCTCTACATGTCCGGCGAGGCCGGCGACGGCTACGAGGCCGGAGTGGCCCTGGAGCAGGTGGCGAAGCCCCCGACCACCGTCCATGTGGTCTTCCTGCCGCGCAGCGCGGGCGGGCACACCATGGGGCTGTGGCGGCCGCAGGTGCCGACGGTGTTCCGCTGGCTGACCATGGAGCTGGGCCGGCACCGTGGCGAGGGCCCCGCGAAGTCCGCTACTCCTCCCGGACCGTCGAGCGCCGGTTCCAGGCCCGCGGAGCTCGCCAGTGGTACCGCATCGCGAGCAGGCGGAGCACGAAGGCGGTGACGACGGCCAGCCCGGTGGTGAGCGGGGTCAGCGCGTCGTAGCGGATGCACAGCACCACCATGGTGGCGCCGACGATCGCCGGGACCGCGTAGAGGTCGCGGTCCCAGCGCAGCAGCGAGGGCACCTCGTTGGCGAGCACGTCCCGCAGCACTCCGCCGCCCACGGCGGTGGCCATGCCGAGGGTCGCCGACGCGGTGAGGCCCAGCCCGTAGTCGTACGCCTTGGTCGTGCCGGAGACGCAGAACAGGCCGAGGCCGGCCGCGTCGAAGACCAGGACCGCCGCCTGGATGCGCTCCACGTGCGGGTGCAGGAAGAAGACCACGACCGTGGCGAGCAGCGGGGTGAGGAAGTACCCGAGGTCGGTGAAGGCGGCCGGGGGCACGGCCCCGATCATGACATCGCGGAACAGCCCCCCGCCCAGCGCGGTGACCTCGGCGAGCACGCCGATGCCGAACACGTCGAAGTTCTTGCGGACGGCCAGCAGCGCGCCGGAGATGGCGAACACGAAGATGCCGACCAGGTCGACCGTGTGCTGGACGGAGGGGCTGAACAGTTGTTGAAGCACCCCACATTCTTACTCAGGGCGCGGTGCGGGCCTTGCAATGCAAGGACGGTCCGGCTTACAGGGCGGGTTTGCCGGTCGTGTAGAGCCACTTCTGGAAGAGATCGTCCAGATGCTGCCCGGAGACCTGCTCGGCGAGGCGGACGAAGTCGGCGGTCTTCGCGTTGCCGTAGCGGTGCAGCGTCGTCCAGGCGGGCAGCAGCCTGAAGAAGGCCCGGTCGCCGATGCGTTCGCGCAGCGCCTGGAGCGCCATGGCGCCGCGCTGGTAGACGGCGGAGGCGAACATGGTGTCGCGCTGCGGGCCGGCGACCTCGACCTGCCAGAAGGAGCTGTCGGCCGGGCGGGCGTCGTAGGCGGCCAGGAACGAGTCGTGCGCCGAGCGGGTGCCCTGGTGCTCGGCCCACAGCCACTGGGCGTAGGTGGCGAAGCCCTCGTTGAGCCAGATGTCCTTCCAGCGCTCCACCGACACCGAGTCGCCGAACCACTGGTGGGCCAGCTCGTGCACGATCGTCGACTCGTTGCGGACGGCCGAGTAGGCGGGCTTGGACTGCACCTCCAGCGAGAACCCGGCCTCGGGCATGTCGTCGACGATCGCGCCGGTCTCCTCGAACGGGTACGGCCCGAAGACCTGCGACCAGTAGTCGGTGGCGGCGGCCGTGACGGCGTAGACGTCGACGCTGTTGCTGTTCTTCAGCGTCGGGTCGATGGCGACGTAGACCGGGATGCCAGAGGGTGTCCGCCCGGTGCGCACGTCGAACTTCCCGATGGTGGCGGTGGCGAGGTAGGTGGCCATGGGCCGGTCCTCGCGCCAGTGGGTGTACGTCGAGCCGCCCCGGTCGTACGTCGACACCAGCCGGCCGTTGGAGACGGCGGTCAGGCCCTTGGGGGCCTTGATCCGGATGTCGTAGGTGGCCTTGTCGGAGGGGTGGTCGCTGGAGGGGAACCAGGTGGAGGCGGCGTTGGGCTCACAGGCGACGAAGACGCCGTCCGGGGTCTTCATCCAGCCGTACTCGGAGCCGAAGACGATGGGTCCGCCGAGCGGCTCGGGTACGCCGCCGTAGGTCACGGTGACGGTGAAGGTGCGGTTCCTGGGCAGGACCCCGCGCGGGGTGATGCGCACCTCGTCTCCGTCCCGGGTGAACCCGGCGCGTCTGCCGTTGACTTCGACGCGGGTGACCTGGAGCTGCTGCAGGTCCAGGTCGAAGGAGGACAGGTTCTCGGTGGCGCGGGCGGTGAGCGTGGTACGGCCGTCGAGGCGGTCGGTGTCCGGGTCGTACGCGATGTCGAGGGCGTAGTGGCGGGCGTCGAAGCCGCCGTTGCCCGCTTGCGGGAAGTAGGAGTCGCCGATGCCCGGGGCGCCGTGGGTGGGGGCCGAGGAGGCGGCGATGGCGAGGAAGGAGGCCGCCGCGGTGGTGACGGCCGCCAGACGTGCCGAACGGGAGAGTGCCATGAGTCATCCCTTCGCGCGTGCGTCGATCAGCGGATCGCACGGACAGGGACGACTCTGCACTCTCCCGTCTGGTCATGTGCATGACTTTGCCAAGCCGTCATGCGTCAGTCGTCGCTTGACTCCTGACTGTCGTTGTCGCTGTCGCCACTGCTGTCACTGGCGCTGCTCGATGCTTCGGGGGCGGCCGTCTCGGCGTCGGCGTCCGCCTCCGCTTCCGAGCCCGTCTCGGACTCCGGCTCCGCGCCCGACTCCGGCTCCGATGCCGTCTCGGACTCCGGCTCCGCGCCCGACTCCGGCTCCGATGCCGTCTCGGACTCCGACTCCGCGCCCGACTCCGGCTCCGCCGAAGCCTCGGCAGGCTCCTCCGTGTCGTCGGAGGACGGTGTGCCGGCCTCCGACTCCGCCTCCGCGACCTCGCCGGCGGCCGCCGCGACCGCCGCCGAGGTCTCTGCCGACTCGGCCAGGGCCTCCTCGGAGACCAGCTCCGCCGCCTCCTTCGCGGCCGTCAGCAGCACCGTGTCCTGCGGCGCCTGGTCCTCGAAGTTCTCCGGGTGGTGGCAGGCCACCCGCTGACCCGGCCTCAGCTCCTTCAGCGCCGGCTCGGTCGTCCGGCAGATCTCCGTCGCCTTCCAGCACCGGGTGTGGAAGCGGCAGCCGCTCGGCGGGGAGATCGGCGAGGGAACGTCGCCCTTGAGCAGGATGCGCTCGCTCTTGGCGTTCTTCCGCCTGGGGTCCGGGATCGGGACGGCCGACATCAGCGCCTTGGTGTACGGGTGCATCGGCGCCTTGTACAGCGAGTCCCGGTCGGCCAGCTCGACGATCTTGCCGAGGTACATCACCGCGATCCGGTCCGAGACGTGCCGGACGACCGACAGGTCGTGCGCGATGATCACGTACGTCAGGCCCAGCTCCTGCTGGAGGTCGTCGAGCAGGTTGACGACCTGCGCCTGGATCGACACGTCCAGCGCCGAGACCGGCTCGTCCGCCACCACCAGCTTCGGCTTGAGCGCGAGCGCGCGCGCGATGCCGATGCGCTGGCGCTGGCCGCCGGAGAACTCGTGCGGATAGCGGTTGTAGTGCTCGGGGTTGAGGCCGACCACCGACAGCAGCCGCTGCACTTCCTTCTTGATGCCGCCCTCGGGCTCGACGCCCTGGAGCTTGAAGGGAGCGCCGACGATCGTGCCGATGGTGTGGCGCGGGTTCAGCGACGAGTACGGGTCCTGGAAGATCATCTGCACATCGCGGCGCATGGGGCGCATGCCGCTCACACCGAGGTGCGTGATGTCCTTGCCCTCGAACTCGATCTGCCCGCCCGTGGGTTCGAGCAGCCGGGTGATCAGCCGGCCCATCGTCGACTTGCCGCAGCCGGACTCGCCCACGACGCCGAGGGTCTCGCCGGAGCGCACCTCGAAGTCAAGGCCGTCCACGGCGCGCACGGCGCCGACCTGGCGCTGGAGCAGGCCCTTCTTGATCGGGAAGTGCTTCTGCAGCCCGGTGACCTTCAGCAGGACCTCGCCGGGCGCGACCTCCTTGGTGAGGGTGGCCGTGCCGGCCGCCTCGGCCTCGGCGCCGTCGCTCTGGGCAGGGATGCTCACTGCCTTGTCCTCTGCGTTCTCACTCACAGCTTCGGCGCAATCTCTTCGGTCCAGATCCGCTCCCGCTGCTCCTGCGACATGTGGCAGGCGGCCCAGTGCTGGCTGCCGACCTCGGTCAGCTCGGGGCGCACCGTGCGGGTGACGTTGTCCTTCGGGACGTCGGCGTACGGGCAGCGCGGGTTGAAGGCGCAGCCGGACGGGACGTTGATCAGGGAGGGCGGCGATCCCTTGACCGGGATGAGCCGGTCCTGCTGCTCGCGGTCCAGGCGCGGCATCGAGCCGAGCAGACCCCAGGTGTAGGGGTGGCGGGGCTCGTAGAACACCTTGTCCGCCGGGCCGCGCTCGACGCACCGGCCGCCGTACATCACCAGGATGTCGTCGGCGAGTTCGGCGACGACGCCGAGGTCGTGGGTGATGACGATGACCGCGGAGCCGAACTCCTTCTGCAGGTCCCGGATGAGGTCGAGGATCTGCGCCTGGACGGTGACGTCCAGGGCGGTGGTCGGCTCGTCCGCGATGAGCAGCTCGGGGTTGTTGACCAGCGACATCGCGATCATCGCGCGCTGGCGCATACCGCCGGAGAACTCGTGCGGGTAGCTGTCCACGCGCTTGTCCGGCTGCGGGATGCCCACCCGGTCGAGCATCTCGATCGCCCGCCTGCGGGCGGTCTTCTTGTCGACCTTGTGGTGGATGCGGTACGCCTCGACGATCTGCGCGCCGATCGTGTAGTAGGGGTGCAGCGCGGACAGCGGGTCCTGGAAGATCATCGCCATCTCCCGGCCGCGCAGCTTGCGCACGTGGTCGGGGTCGGCGGACAGCAGTTCGGTGCCGTCCAGCCAGATCTCGCCGGAGATCTGCGC
This sequence comes from Streptomyces sp. MK7, assembly GCF_032658145.1. Taxonomy (NCBI): domain Bacteria; kingdom Bacillati; phylum Actinomycetota; class Actinomycetes; order Kitasatosporales; family Streptomycetaceae; genus Streptomyces; species Streptomyces sp. MK7. The sequence continues at coordinate 57,411 of NZ_JAVACL010000009.1, read as the reverse complement.
CTTGCGCTTGCCGTACTGGCCGGCGGTGTGCAGGCCCATGATGCCGAGCGAGGTCACCGACTTGCCGGAGCCGGACTCGCCCACGATGCCGAGGGTCTTGCCCTTCTCCAGCTGGAAGCTGAGTCCGTCGACGGACTTGACCAGGCCGTCGTCGGTCGGGAAGTGCACCTTCAGGTCGCGCACTTCCAGGAAGGCAGTGGGGGCGGGCGAGGCGGTGCTGGGCTCGCCCACGGCCGCTCCGGTCTTGCTGAGTTCGGTCATGCCAGCCTCACTCGGGGGTCGATCACGGCGTACAGGACGTCCACCACGAGGTTGGCGATGAGCACCGCGAGGGAGGTGATCAGGGTGACGCCGAGGATGATGGGCAGGTCCTGGTTCCTGATGGCGTCGAGCACGGCGCGGCCGAGACCGGGCAGGTTGAACGTGGACTCGGTCAGGATGGCGCCGCCGATGAGCGCGCCGAGATCCATGCCGAGCATGGTCAGGAGGGGGGTCATCGTGGAGCGCATGGCGTGCTTGCCGATGACCGTCTGCTCCTTGAGGCCCTTCGCGCGTGCCGTGCGGATGTAGTCCTCACCGAGGATCTCCAGCATGGTGGCGCGGGTGATCCGGGCGTACATCGCCGCGTACAGGAAGGCCAGGGTGATCCAGGGCAGGATCATGCCGCCGAACCAGCCGCCGACGCTCTGGGAGAGGGGCACGTACTGCGCGTCGAGCCAGTGCAGTCCGAAAGCGAAGATCGCCAGGCTGAGCAGGCCGGTGAAGTAGATGGGGAGGGAGACACCCGCCAGGGCGACGACCATCGCGCCGCGGTCCCAGATGCTGCCCCGCTTGAGCGCGGAGAGCACACCGGCGGCGACACCGAAGATCAACCACAGCACGGCGGCGCCGAGCGCGAGTCCCAGGGTCACCGGGAAGCGGTCGGTGAGCACCGGCCAGACGGCCTGCTCGCTCTTGAAGGAGTAGCCGAAGCAGGGCGCGGCGCAGTGGGTGACGTCGCCGCCGCCCGAGTAGGTGCGGCCCGCGAAGATGCCCTTGAAGAACTCCCACACCTGCCAGTAGATCGGTTCGGCCAGGCCCAGTTTCTGCCGGACCCCCTCGACGGCGGCCGGGTCTGCCTGCTTGCCGACGAAGCTCAGGGCGATGTCGACGCCCGCCCACTTGGGGACGAGGAAGAAGATGCCGAAGACCACCATGACGATGACCACGAGCATCACTGCGGCGGCGAAGAGCCGCCTGATGAGGTAAGCGAGCACAGCTTACGGCCCGCCGCGGGACCGCGGGCCACCTGCGGTCTCCCTCCACTGTCTTGTGGACCGTGGGGGGCTCCCCGGGTGGCCCGCGACCACGCCGCGCCGGCCTTCACCTGCCTTTCGTGCCGTACGGCGGGTGTGCCGGGTTTACTTCGGGTTCTTCAGGCCGAGGTTGACGAAGTCGTACATACCGCTGTAGTTGTCGGTCGTGTAGACGTTCGCCAGGTTGTCCGAGCGCCAGTTGATGAACTTCTCGAAGGTGAAGGGCAGGTAGTACGCGCCCTCCATGACCTTGTGGTTGATCTCGGTCGCGATCTTGGTCTTGCCGGCGTCGTCCAGCGTGGTGACGTACTGGTCGAAGAGGCCGTCCAGCGCCTTGTCCTTGATCAGGGCGTAGTTGTTGTTACCGCTCGGCAGGATGTACTTGCTGTCCCACAGCGGCAGACCGAAGCCCTGGACGGTCGGGAAGTCCGGACCCCAGCCCATGATGATGATGCCGTAGCCCTTCTTCTTCACGTTCGAAGGGCTGCCGATGATGCCGGTGGTCTGCGAGCCGTCGTACTGGTCGATCTGCGCGTTGATGCCGATCTTCTTCAGCGACGCCTGCATCGACTGGGCCGTGGCGACCTCGACCGGCTTGTTGTTGCGCACCGCGATGGTGGTGGAGAAGCCGTTGGGGTGACCGCAGGCCTTCAGCGCCTTCTTGGCCTCGGCGACGTTGCCGTTCTTGTTCGCGCCGGAGATGCCGTACGGGTCGTACTGCTGGCCCTCGGCGCCCGGGACGGACGGCGGGAGCATGTTGGTGCCGATGTCACCACCGGCGACGGGGCCGCCTCGGGCGGTCTGCAGCGAGACGTGGTCGGCGCCGAGGATGACGGCCTTGCGGCACTCGATGTTGTCGAACGGCTTCACGCTCTGCGGGAAGACCGCGTACCGGATGTAGCCGGAGACCGGGTTGTCCAGGTTGGCCTTGTGCTGCTTCAGGGCGGTGGTACGGCCCTGGGGCGACATGCCGGTCTGGTTGATGTCCAGGTCCAGGTCACCGTTGAGCAGACGCTGGTCGAGCTGGTTGGCGTCCGAGAAGAACTGAACGGTGATCTTGTCCGGGTACGCCTTGCGGATCGGGTCCGAGGCCTGCTTCCAGTTGGTGTTGCGCACCAGGGTCAGGCTCTTGCCCGGGCTGTACGACTGGAACTTGTACGGGCCGGAGGAGAAGGGGTGCAGGCCGTACTTGGACTTGGTGTCCATGTCCTGGCGGACCGGGGAGGCCGAGACCAGGCCCAGCACCTCCTCGAAGTCCGAGTTGGCCTTCGGCAGGTGGAAGACGATCGTCTTGTCGTCCGGCGTGTCGATGGCCTTCAGGCCCAGGTGGTCCGCGGACTTGTCCTTGTACGGGCCCTTGTACTCGCCCTTGGGGTCCAGGAAGTCCTTGAGGTAGGTCGGACCGCCGGACAGCACGTCCTGCGCCCAGACGCGCTCGATGCCGTACTTGATGTCCTTGGACGTGATCGGCTTGCCGTCCTCCCACGTGATGCCGTCACGCAGGTGGTACGTGTAGGTCTTGCCGTTGTCCGTGACCTTGGCCAGGCCGTCGGCGAGGTCCGGGGTGAGCTGGGCGCCGGCCTTGCCCGGCTCCGTCTTGCCCGTGACCAGCTGGCGGCTGTAGTAGCGGGCGAAGTTCCACATGAAGCCGTAGTAGCCGCGCGTGGTGTCCCACGAGTCGGCGTCCTGGGCACCACCGAACTTCAGCGTGCCGCCCTTCTTGACCAGCGAGGCCTGGGCGACCTTGTTGTTCGCGGCGTCGTAGCCGGCGGCGCCGGTCTTCGACCCGCCCTTGTCGTCGCTGCCGCCGCCGCACGCCGCCGTGGTCAGCAGTGCGGCGACCGCAGCAGCGGCGGCCAACGCCTGCTTGCGCCGCCCTGAGGTGCGTTGGGTAGTCACGATCTCGGATCCTCCGGATTTGATGAGAGACCCCGTGTTGGTGCCACGGGACGCTTGGGGTTGGCGCATCAGCGGGCGCCCTTCGGGTCGAGCGCGTCCCGCACGCCGTCGCCGAAGAGGTTGAAGGCAAGAACGGTGATGAAGATCGCCACACCCGGGACCACCATGTACATGGGGTCCGAGTCGTAGTAGTCGATCGCGCTCGAGAGCATCTGCCCCCAGGACGACGTGGGCGGCTTGACGCCCACGCCCAGGAAGCTCAGTGCCGCCTCGGTGAGGATGTTGGTGGGGATCATCATCGTCGTGTAGACGATGATCGGCGCGACCAGGTTGGGCAGCAGCTCCTTGAACAGGATGTAGAACCGCCCGGCGCCCAGTGATCGGGCGGCCTCGACGTACTCGCGCTCGCGCATCGAGAGCGTCTGGCCGCGCACCACACGTCCGATGTAGGGCCAGCCGAAGAAGCCGATGACCAGGATCATCACGAAGACCCGCACGCTGGAACCGGTCAGCCCCAGCATGTTGCTCGGCATCACGGAGACCAGGGCGATGGTGAACAGCAGCTGCGGGAAGGCCAGCAGGCCGTCCATCACACGGCTGATGACCGAGTCGACCCAGCCGCCGAAGAAGCCGGCCAGGATGCCCAGGACCGTGCCGAGGATGACGGCGACCATGGCGGACAGGAAGCCGACCAGGAGCGAGACGCGTGCGCCGTAGACGATGCGGGCGAAGATGTCGCGGCCGTTGACCGGCTCGACGCCCAGCAGGTGGTCACCGCTGATGCCGCCCAGCGACCCCCTGGGGGTGCCGAACAGCGGGTCGATCAGGTTCTCGTGATAGGCGTCCGGGTCCTGCCCGACGAGATTGGCGATCACCGGTGCGAGCAGCGCGATCGCGATGAGGACGAGCACGACGACGCCACCCGTCAGTGCGAGTTTGTCCCGCTTCAGGCGCTCCCAGGCGATCCGTCCCAGGGAGCGGCCCTGGACGGCCTTCACGCCCGCGGTGGCAACCGCCGCTTCGTCGGCCGCGCTGGGGGCCGCTTCCGCGGTCGGCTCGTGCAATGGTGCCGTCATTAGGCAGGGACCCCTCTCAACCGGCGGTAGCCGGCCCGCACTTGCCGCTGTAGCGGCATCATCAGTCCGTCGTACACAGGGGCGAAGCCCCCTTGGTGCGGGAGTCTTCAACGCATTGGCGATCTGTTGCCAGACTTGACGGTGAATGGATGCGTAAACGTGATGCAGGCAGAAGGGTTCCGTTATCCGGACAGTGGGTAACGGGGGTCGGACATGGGCCAGTTAGGCCTTTCCGTGTCAGAACCGGACCTTCCGCCCCCATCTACGCGCGCAGAAGTCCTTTCCGCGACCCGATCGAGGAGCCGGTCGAGGTCAGCGGAACCGGTACTTCCGGATCAGTATCCGCCCCCGGCCGGCGGGTAGCCGTAGCCGCCCGGCGGGTTCTGGACCGCCGGGGCGGCGTGGGCCTCGCGGTCGTAGAACGGGCGGGCGTTGGCGCGCAGCCACATCGCCACCGGGTCGAACTCGTCGGACATCGCCACGGTCGACACCGGCAGCCCGTCGGGGACCGCGCCGACGGACTGCCGCATCATCGCCCGCACCGAGTCGACGGCGGGCGGGGAGGTGTCGTACACGTCCAGGCCGACGGCGAGGTACGGCGCCCCGAGCGCGGGCTGCACCCAGGCGCGCCGCAGCGAGCGGACCGCCGGGGTCCGGTGGGCGTTCTGCGTCAGCAGGGCGTAGAAGTGAGGGATCTCGATGGCCGGTTCGGACAGTCTGAGCGGTCCGGCGGGCTGGCGGTCGAGGCCGGTGGCGATGCGGCGCAGATCCAGCCAGGGGATGCCGACGCCGCCGCCCGGGGCGTGCGGGTTCAGCCACAGGCCGTAGCGGTCGGGGTACAGGACGCGGGCGACGTCGAGGGCGTCCACCACCTCGTACGACCGGTTCCAGCCGCTGGCCGACAGCTCCTGCGCGGAGGTGACACAGGGCGCGTAGCCGTGGCCCTCGACGTCCATGTGGCCGTACTGGGCGTCGGGGGAACCCGCCTGGCCGTGCCAGAGCAGCATCCAGACCTGGCCGGAGGTCGGGGTCGCGAGGGCGCGCAGCAGCGCCTCGTAGGCGTCGTAGCGTCCGGGCGTCACCTGGCGCAGCGTCTGCTCCACGTGCCCGGCCGCGGCCGTGCCGCTCGCGCTCACTTTTTACCGCCCCTTCGTACAAGCAACGTTTCGACCGAGCCGTGGGTCCAGCTTAGAGCCCGCCCGCGAGCCCGGTGCGTGGTGTCGTCCCGCGGGTGCGGGGAGGTCACGGCCTGTCGCGCTCCGCGGCCCGGCCGCATGCCGGCGCCGTCCCGCCGCCCTGGAGGATCTTCAGTGGCCGTACTGGTAGAACGGCCGGACCTTCTCCCTCAGCCAGCCCGCCACCGGGTCGTCCGTCACGTCCAGCAGGACCAGGTTGACGGGCCACTGGACGGGGACCTCGGCGAGGGCCCGGCCCAGGGCCTCCAGGGGACGGGCGCGCAGGTCGCCGTCCCACTGGGAGAGCTCGACGCCTATGAACATCACCGGGTCGGCCGTCTCTATGGCGGCCAGGCAGCGGCGGGCCGCGAGGACCACGCCCGTCTCGGCGAACTCGGCGGAGGCGGAGGCCAGGAAGTCCACCGGGTCGTCCTGCCAGTCGGGTTCGAACAGACGGACGCGGCCGCCGCCGGGGCCGTCCAGTTCGGTGCGCCCGGCCCGGCACAGTTCGGCCACGGCCGGCGGTGGCAGCGGGATGCCGACCACGCCCTCCGGGTTCAGCGCGATGCCGGCCTGCGGCGGCAGCCCGCGCGCGAACTCGACGGCGGGCGCGATGACGTAGGGCATGTGAGGGCCGGCGACCTGGCGGAGCTGCTCCTCGGAACTGAAGACCGGGACATAGGCCTGGCCGTCGATCTCCAGGGTGGGCAGGTCGAGCGGACCGCTGTGCGGGCCACCGCCGCTGGGCAGCGGAACCCAAAGGAAGCTGCGGCCCAGCACCTCGATGATCCGGCCGCCGGCCGAAGGGATGCCGAGGGAGGCCGAGAGCACTTCCTCCAGCTCGTTGCCGGGCCATCCGCCGTGCGGCTGGGGATGCGCCTGTGCCGGAAAGTCCGCGGGGTAGCCCCCGGAGAAGTCCGCCGGAATGTCCATTCGCCTACCACCTGCTGGGAACCGCTGTTGTGACCGAAAGGCTATCGGGTGCCGGTGCGGGACGGGCCGGTGAAGCCGATCCGGCGCAGCGCGGCCGCCGCCTCGCGGTCCAGCAGGACGGCCGAGCCGCAGCCCCCCGGCAGCTCACCCCGCTCCACGGCGCGCAGGAGGCGGGCCGCGGCCCTGCGGTGGCGCAGGAAGGCGTAGCGGGAGACACCGCGGCCGCGCCGGCGCATGCCGTCCACGGCGGTCTCGGGGGTGACGTCCAGCAGGATGAGGTGGAGCGTGCCGCCGCGGCGGCGGGCGGCGCGGGCCAGCCAGCCGCGGACCCAGCTCTGCGTGCCGCAGTCGTGGACCACGAGCCCCTCTCCGGAGCGCAGCGCGCGGCGCAGCGCGGCGTAGTGGGCGAGGCGGACCAGGGGGCGGTAGAGCACGTAGGGCAGGCGGGGCGAAAGGCGGGCGTCCCAGCGGTCGCGGGTGTCCTGGGAGTCGATCCTCGGGCCGCGCACCGCACGCCGCATCAGGGTCGACTTGCCGCTGCCGGGCAGGCCGGTGACCACGGCCAGGTCGTGCGGGCCGAAGAGCAGCGCGTGCGGGCCGCGGCCGGCCCGCTCGCGCAGGTCGCGCACCACGGGCACGGGGCGACCGCCGTGCTCGCGGGCCGGGGCGAGCGGCCTCCGGGCCCCGGGCCGGCCGGGCAGGGCGAGGGCCCGGGTCGTGGCGTACGCCGGCGCGGTCCTGTTCACCGTCATCGTCCTCCCCTGGGTGGTGACGGTTCCCCGTCGAGTGTAAAGAGAAGGTAATGCCCAGGGTCCGGTGATTTCGTGCGCGTTCTGCCACGGGTCGGTCACAGATGCGGCCTGACGTGATCCGGCCCGGCGTGCAATGATGTGCGCGCCAACTGCATACAGGCCGCTTGAATCCGCGCGGGAGAGTTCCCAGCAGCCGTCTCGCTGGGGCGCCGAAGGAGCAAGTCCCTCCCTTGAATCTCTCAGGCCCCGTTACCGCGCGGGCGAGGCACATCTGAAAAGCGGGCCGCTGCCGCAGTGGCTCCACCCAAGGTGCAAGCCGTGATCATCCGTCCTACGGCGGTCATGGCGAACCTCTCAGGTTCCGATGACAGATGGGGAGGACACCGATCCGTCCTCGCCCTCCCCACGCTCGGCCTCACTCGCGCGGGGGGACCCCCACCGCCTGGGAGACACGCCCGATGAGCAGTTCCGCACCCCGTCCGCTCCGCCATACCGCGCTCGACGCGGTGCACCGCGCGCTCGGTGCGACGATGACCGACTTCGCCGGCTGGGACATGCCGCTGCGCTACGGCTCCGAGCGTGACGAGCACATCGCCGTGCGCACCCGGGCCGGGCTCTTCGACCTCTCCCACATGGGCGAGATCACCGTCACCGGACCGCAGGCCGCCGCCCTGCTGAACCACGCCCTGGTCGGCAACATCGCCTCCGTCGGCGTGGGCTGGGCCCGGTACACCATGATCTGCCGCGAGGACGGCGGCATCCTGGACGACCTGATCGTCTACCGGCTGGCCGAGGCCGAGTACATGGTGGTCGCCAACGCCTCCAACGCCCAGGTCGTGCTGGACGCGCTCACCGAGCGGGCGGCCGGTTTCGACGCCGAGGTCCGCGACGACCGGGACAACTACGCCCTGATCGCCGTGCAGGGACCCGAGTCCCCCGGCATCCTCGCGTCCCTCACCGACGCCGACCTGGACGGCCTGAAGTACTACGCCGGCCTGCCCGGCACGGTCGCCGGGGTGCCCGCGCTGATCGCGCGCACCGGCTACACCGGCGAGGACGGCTTCGAGCTGTTCGTCGCGCCGGCCGACGCCGAGAAGCTGTGGCAGGCGCTGACCGACGCCGGAGCGGACGCCGGGCTGGTGCCGTGCGGGCTGTCCTGCCGCGACACGCTGCGCCTGGAGGCCGGCATGCCGCTGTACGGGCACGAGCTGACGACCGGGCTCACCCCGTTCGACGCCGGGCTCGGCCGGGTGGTCAAGTTCGACAAGGAAGGCGACTTCGTGGGCCGCGAGGCGCTGCTGGCCGCCGCCGAGCGCGCCGCCTCCCAGCCGCCCCGGGTGCTCGTCGGCCTGGTCGCCGACGGCCGTCGCGTGCCGCGCGCCGGGTACCCCGTCGTGGCGGGCGGAGAGTTGATCGGCGAGGTCACCTCCGGCGCCCCCTCCCCCACCCTGGGCAAGCCGGTCGCCATGGCGTACGTCGACGCCGCGCACGCCGCGCCGGGCACGCCGGGCGTCGGCGTGGACATCAGGGGCAGGCACGAACCGTACGAGGTCGTGGCGCTGCCCTTCTACAAGCGGCAGAAGTAAGACTGGTCCGGCAGGGCGCCGGCGGCACCCGTGCGGCACCGGGTGCCCGGACGCCATGTGCCCGCGTGTCGTGCCCGCGCGTGTGACGCCCGGCACATCACCCTGCTCACCAGCGTTTTCAGCAGTCCTCAGTCACCAGCAGTCCCCCGCGTACAGGAGAATTCAGGCCATGAGCAACCCCCAGCAGCTGCGCTACAGCAAGGAGCACGAGTGGCTGTCGCCCGCCGAGGACGGCGTCGCGACGGTCGGCATCACGGAGTTCGCGGCCAACGCGCTCGGCGATGTCGTCTACGCCGACCTGCCGGAGGCCGGCACCACGGTGACCGCGGGCGAGACCTGCGGCGAGCTGGAGTCGACCAAGTCGGTCTCCGACCTGTACTCCCCGGTCAGCGGTGAGGTCACCGAGGTCAACGAGGACGTGGTGAACGACCCGTCGCTGGTGAACTCCGCGCCCTTCGAGGGCGGCTGGCTGTTCAAGGTGCGTGTCACGGAGGAGCCGGCCGACCTGCTCTCCGCCGACGAGTACGCCGCCGAGACCGCCGGCTGAGGAGCGGACACAAGCACATGACTGTTCTGAACACGCCCCTGCACGAGCTCGACCCGGAGGTGGCCGCCGCGGTCGACGCCGAGCTGCACCGCCAGCAGTCCACGCTGGAGATGATCGCCTCGGAGAACTTCGCCCCGGTCGCCGTCATGGAGGCCCAGGGCTCGGTCCTGACCAACAAGTACGCCGAGGGCTACCCGGGCCGCCGCTACTACGGCGGCTGCGAGCACGTCGACGTGGTCGAGCAGATCGCCATCGACCGCATCAAGGCCCTGTTCGGCGCCGAGCACGCCAACGTGCAGCCGCACTCCGGTGCCCAGGCGAACGCGGCCGCAATGTTCGCGCTGCTCCAGCCCGGCGACACGATCATGGGTCTGAACCTCGCGCACGGCGGGCACCTGACCCACGGCATGAAGATCAACTTCTCCGGCAAGCTCTACGACGTCGTCGCCTACCACGTGGGCGACGACGGCCTGGTCGACATGGCCGAGGTGGAGCGACTGGCGAAGGAGTCCCGGCCGAAGCTGATCGTGGCCGGCTGGTCGGCCTACCCGCGCCAGCTGGACTTCGCCGCCTTCCGCCGGATCGCGGACGAGGTGGGCGCCTACCTGATGGTCGACATGGCGCACTTCGCCGGCCTGGTCGCGGCGGGCCTGCACCCCAACCCGGTGCCGCACGCCCATGTCGTCACCACCACGACCCACAAGACGCTGGGCGGCCCGCGCGGCGGTGTGATCCTGTCCACCGCCGAGCTGGCCAAGAAGATCAACTCCGCGGTCTTCCCCGGTCAGCAGGGCGGTCCGCTGGAGCACGTGATCGCCGCCAAGGCGGTGGCCTTCAAGGTCGCGGCCGGCGACGACTTCAAGGAGCGCCAGCGTCGTACCCTGGACGGCGCCCGCATCCTGGCCGAGCGCCTGGTGCGGGACGACGCCCGGGCGGCCGGCGTCGACGTGCTGACCGGCGGCACCGATGTGCACCTGGTCCTGGTGGACCTGCGGAACTCGGAGCTGGACGGCCGGCAGGCCGAGGACCGCCTCCACGAGGTCGGGATCACGGTCAACCGCAACGCGGTGCCGAACGACCCCCGTCCGCCCATGGTCACCTCGGGCCTCAGGATCGGTACGCCGGCCCTGGCGACCCGAGGCTTCACGGCCGAGGACTTCGCCGAGGTCGCCGACGTGATCGCCGAGGCTCTGAAGCCGTCCTACGACGCCGAGGCGCTGGGGGCCCGGGTGAAGGCCCTGGCCGACAAGCACCCGCTGTACCCGTCTCTGAACAAGTGACTCGCCGGTGGGGCACCCGTGAGGGTGCCCCACCACCCCCTGTTTGTGCGTTTCTGCTGTCTTGAGGAGTGACCGTGGCCATCTCGGTCTTCGACCTGTTCTCGATCGGCATCGGCCCGTCCAGCTCCCACACGGTCGGCCCGATGCGCGCGGCGCGGATGTTCGCGCGCCGACTGCGCAACGAAGGCCTGCTGGCCTCCGTCGGGTCCGTGCGCTGCGAGCTGTACGGCTCGCTCGGCGCCACCGGGCACGGCCACGGCACCCCCAAGGCGGTCCTGCTCGGCCTGGAGGGCGCCTCGCCGCGCACGGTGGACGTGGAGACGGCGGACGAGCGGGTGGAGGACATCAAGGCGGCGGGCCGCCTGAACCTCCTCGGTGAGCACGAGATCCCCTTCTCCTTCGACGACGATCTGGTCCTGCACCGCCGCAAGGCCCTGCCCTACCACGCCAACGGCATGACGGTCTGGGCGTACGACGCCGCCGGGACGGAGCTGCTGTCGAAGACGTACTACTCGGTCGGCGGCGGCTTCGTCGTGGACGAGGACGCGGTCGGCGCGGACCGCATCAAGCTCGACGACACCGTGCTGAAGTACCCCTTCCGCACCGGCGACGAGCTGCTGCGCCTCACGAAGGAGACGGGCCTGTCGATCTCCTCCCTCATGCTGGAGAACGAGCGGGCCTGGCGCACCGAGGAGGAGATCCGTGCGGGTCTGCTGGAGATCTGGCGGGTGATGCGCGAGTGCGTCCGGCGCGGCATGACCCGTGAGGGGATCCTGCCCGGCGGTCTGAAGGTCCGCCGCCGGGCCGCGGTCTCGGCCCGCCAGCTGCGCGCGGAGGGCGACCCGCTGGCGCACGCCATGGAGTGGATCACCCTGTACGCGATGGCGGTCAACGAGGAGAACGCGGCCGGCGGCCGGGTGGTGACCGCCCCCACCAACGGCGCGGCCGGCATCATCCCCGCCGTCCTGCACTACTACATCGACTTCATCCCCGGCGCCGACGAGGACGGCGTGGTCCGCTTCCTGCTCGCCGCGGGCGCGATCGGCATGCTGTTCAAGGAGAACGCCTCCATCTCCGGCGCCGAGGTCGGCTGCCAGGGCGAGGTCGGCTCCGCCTGCTCCATGGCCGCCGGGGCGCTGGCGGAGGTGATGGGCGGCACGCCGGAGCAGGTGGAGAACGCCGCCGAGATCGGCATGGAGCACAACCTCGGCCTGACCTGCGACCCGGTCGGCGGCCTGGTCCAGATCCCCTGCATCGAACGCAACGGCATGGCCGCCGTGAAGGCCGTCACCGCCGCCCGCATGGCCCTGCGCGGCGACGGCTCCCACAAGGTGTCCCTCGACAAGGTCATCAAGACCATGAAGGACACCGGCGCCGACATGTCGGTCAAGTACAAGGAGACCGCCCGCGGCGGACTCGCGGTGAACATCATCGAGTGCTAGAAGGGTGGGCCCTGACCAGCGCGTCCGTCACTTTCAGCGCTGTGGGGGCCTTCCCTGCTCACGCGGCGGAAAGTCCCGGTCCGTCCCGTAATTGATCTTTGAGGGGTCTGGACAGGGCCGGCCGGCCACCGGCCGTCCCACTACGCGGCTTGGCTCAGGTTGTGGAGTCGCGCGATGCCGAGCATCGCATGGTGGACGCCGTCGCCCTTGAGACGGCAGTGGCGAAGGATCTTCCAGGTCTTCATGCGGGTGAAGACATGCTCGACGCGGACCTGTTCGTGCTCGCGGTTGTGCCCGGCCTGCCACTCGGTCAGTTCTCCGCCGCGCGGTCTGGTCAATGATCCGGTCGGCCGCCGGCCGGACACCCCAGACGGCGGCGCGAGCTGCCGCAACGTCAGGTTGATGCGCCAGCAGGCCGCGACCGGCATCACCCGGTTCTACAGGGGCAGGCCCCACCACCGTCCGGCAACGCGAATCAGCACCTGGCTGTCGCGGGCCAGACGGGACTTTCGAAACACGCCCTGGAGGTCCAGCGCCACGCTCTCAACGCAGGCATCCACCGGGCACTGTCACTCCCCGACCTTCTCATCGCCGCCACAGCGGAGCTGAACGGGCTGACCGTACTCCACTACGACGGCGACTTCGAGATGATCGCCTCCCTCACCGGCCAACCCACCGAGTGGGTGGTGCCACCAGGCATCGCCGACCGCTGAACGGTACTGAGACCGCAGTCGAAACGGACGGTCCATCCGTAGGGGAATTCCTCGGCGAGGTCCGGCAGCGTGATCACGGGGTCGGCGCGGTCCGGACAGGCCAGCGCCTTCAGATAGCGGGCCGCGGCCGCGACTGCCTGGTCTTTGGTCATCACTCGTCAACTCCATCACGGTTTCTCGCAAGCCTCGGTCGTATACAGCCCCTGGTCCCGCCACAGTTCGCCCAAGCCGACGGGCCCGCCGGACCTTGGGTCCGGCGGGGCCGTCTGTGTGTGGGGCCCGCAGTGATCACACGGGCCGCGGCGCCTGTCCTACCACGGGGGGCAGGGCAGGCCTGCCGCCCTTCTCGGCTCCAGGAACTCCTCCCTGAATACCTCCAGGGAGGCCCTGAGCAGAGGGATCTCGATCTCAGGACGGATGTGGCTCAGGCGAGCGGAGTTGCCGTCGAATCGGAACTCGAGCAGCAGCTCACCCCTCACGCCGTTGGTCATCTCGACGACCTCCATCGACTCGTAGTCGTCGTGGTCGCTCAGGATGATCAGAGCGGCGTAGTCGCGTCCCTCGACGGTGAATGTCCTCATAGCCATCCCTCGAATTGGAGCCCGCCACCGCGCAAGCTCCACCGGGCGCCACGTTTGGTGACGTCATCCACGATGTCGAGCACGGAACCACCGTAGTGGGCCGTCGACGCGCTGACGGTTCTGGTGGCGCTCGGGTTCCCGAGGAGTTCTCCCAGGAGTTCCGCTCCGCCTCGGTTCAGGGCGCCCTTGTCGTTCAGGCGGTTGGCTCCCCGGAGGAACGGCGTGTACTTGGCCACGTGGTCCGCGGTCCGCTTCACCGGGTCGGTGTGCTTCTGCAGAGCCCTTCCCGCCTCGGTCAGATGGTAGTCGTACTGGAACGGCTTGCCGCCCTTCGGCGGGATGGGCCGCAGCGCCGCGGCGCTCAGGTCCAGGTCCGTCGCATCAGCGAGGTCGTTGCAGTTGTGGACGAGGACAGGCGTGGCCCCGGCCACCACGTAGTACGTGTGGACGTCACCGACGGTGAGGTTGTGGACGGTGGCTTCCTGGACGGTCCAGCGCTTGATCGCCGAGATCTGGACATAGGTGCCCGCGCCGGTCTGGAGCCACTCGCCGGCGTGAAGGTCGGTGGCCTTGATCCAGGTGTGGAGGGCCGGGACCCAGAAGGGGTGGCCGTCGGTCGCGGTGACCTGGGCCGTCTTGCCGCCCTTCTTGCCGTCGGTGTCGATCGTGACCTTGACCAGGTGCTTCAGGCCATGGCCCTTGATCTCGGCGGTGACGGTCTCGACACGGGTCGCACCGGTCTTCGGGTCGGTGGTGACGACCTTGTCCCCGGTCTTGACCTTCTCGATCGACTTGGTGGTGCCGTCGGCCATCAGGACCTTGGTGCCGGGCACGAAGCTGTTGCACGTGCCGCCGCTCTCGCCGCCGCCGGACTTGCCGGAGCCGCCGCCACCGCTCGATCCGCCCTCGCTCTTGGAGGAGCCGCCGGCCTTGCCGCCCGGCTTCGAGTCGCCGCCGGACTTGCCACCCCCGCCTTCGGAGCGCTTGCCGCCCGAGCCGTGGGACGAGGACTTAGGAGCCGCTTCCGCCTGAGCGCGCTTCTGACGCGGGTTACCGGTCTTCCTGGCCCTGGCGGCGGCCTCGTCGGATATTCGTTTGGCTTCTTCCGCGGCCTTCTTCCTGGCGCGTTGCGCGGCCTTCTTCTTCGCCCTTTCGATGGCGAGTTTCTTCATCTTCATGGCGATGGCCTCGGCCGCCTTCGCCAGCTTCAGGACCCGGGACGCCTCCGCCTTGGCCTTGCGGAAGGCCTTGACCGCCTCGATGGTGCGCTTGACGGCCTTGACGACCTTCGGCAGCTTGCCGAGCTTGTACCAGGGGATCGCGTTGGCGACGAGCCCCACGCAGGACCACATGTCACCGCCGAAGCAGGACAGGGCGTCGTTGATGCCGATGAAGTCCTTCAGCGTCTCCCAGGCCACGGCCAGGATGATCGAACCGAGGGACTTGCCCTGCATCGCCTGGGCCTGGGCGACCTGCGCCGCCGAGAGGCCCGCGCCCGCCAGCGCCGCTGCCCGCTCGGAGGCGGTCAGCGAGATGGCCAGACCCGTGGGGTCGGACATCGTCACCGGGTTGTTGTGGGCGTAGGCGTAGCCGTTGGTCTGGAGGACGTCGTTGAGGTCCATCACCGGGTCGGCGGACAGGAAGCGTCCGACCACCTGGTCGTACAGGCGAGCCCCCAGCTGGGTGAAGCCCGAGGAGTCGTCCCGGACGGCGCCCAGGAAGCCGGTGTGGGCCTGGACGTTCACGCCGACCGTGTCGGTGCCGCGCTGGTTGCCGAACGGGTCCTGCTTGCGGATCCGCACCGACATCGACCCGTCGAGGGCGACCTCGGCGTAGGTGCTGCCCTGGTGGTCGCCGGTCAGGGCGACCAGGCGGTCACTGGCGTTGCCGTAGGCGTAGCGCATGACCGCGCCACCGGGCACCGAGTACGTGCGCTGGGTGTTCACCAGAACGCCGCCGGCCTGGACGGTCACCTCGGACTCACCGAGGTGGAGGGTGGCCTGCTTGCCCTTGATCGTCAGCAGACAGGCACCGTCGGGACCGTAGATGTAGCGGGTGTCGTTCTGCGCGGCCCACTGCTGCTCGGCCTTGGTGCTGTCACAGGTGGCCAGCACGATCGGGGTGCCGCTCGCGCTGTTGGCGCCCTGGACCGCCAGGCACATGCCCGAGGCGACGTGGACCAGCTGGCCCGAGGCGTTGCGCTTGAGCTCCTGAGCGGCCGAGCCGTCGCACTTCTGGAGCTGGATCGCCGAGCCGGCGGTGCTGCCGGCGGGCTGGACGCACCAGTTGTCGTAGACGGTCAGGGTGCCAAGGCTCGGGTCGGTCTGCGTGGCACCCTGCTTGACGGCGAAGTGCCAGTTCTGCGCGACCGTGGAGTTGCAGGAGTAGAGCTGGATGGCCCGGCCCGCGGTGGCCATACCGCTGGAAAGGTCCAGGCACTTGTCGGCCAGACCCACGTAGGGGGTCTTGCCCCCGCTGCCCTCGCCGGTGATCCGCTCGACCTGGCCGTCGTAGGTCCAGGACAGCTCCTGCTTGTCGCCGTTCTGGACGGACGTGATCGACTTGGTGTCACCGGTCAGCTCGTACAGCCGCTCGGCCTCGGCCTTGACCTGCGCACCCGCGGGGGTGGTGTAGGTCTTGGACACCTTGGTCAGCGTGTCCGGCTGGGTGCCGTCGGACTTGCCGTAGCCGTAGGTGGTGACGGCGTCCTTGGCGCTGTCGCCGGTGAGGTCCTTCTCGGTCAGCTTGGTGCGGTTGCCCAGCAGGTCGTACTCGTACTCCTGCCAGTAGCCGGACTTGTCGTTGCCCGCCTGCACGTTGAGCGTGCCGTCGCTGAGCTTCGGCGTGCTGCAGGCCGTCTGGTCCTTGGAGGTCCAGGCCGTCTTCAGCTCACCGAGCGGGTCGTAGATGAAGCACTGCCGCTCGGCGATGCCGGTGGCGTGTTCCTGGATGGAGGTGACGTTGCCGGCCGGGTCGTAGGTGTAGGAGCGGTTGGAGACGAGGTTGCCGGGGACCACGCTCTGGTCGCCGGTCTGCTCCCGGTAGACCTGCTGGTCCTTCAGCTCACCACTTGACTCGTCGTAGTCGTTCTGCGTCCACACCCGGTAGGGCTGCGCGCCCAGCGTCGAGCGCAGGACCTGGCCGTAGGGGTCGTAGACCGTCTCGGCGCCGTACCAGTCCTTGCCGGAGATGGAGAGCGGCTTGCCGTCCTTGTTGTAGCGGACGACGAGCTTCTCGGCGTCGAGGCCGCCGACCGCCGGGAGCTGGCTCTCTTTCAGCGAGCCGGTGTCGTCGTAGGTGTAGCTGTAGGTGTACGAGGACTGAAGTCCCCACGTGGCCGCCAGCGACGACGGCAGGCTCAGCGTCGTCGACGTCGGCTGGTAGTCGTTGGTGTAGCCGTTGACCGCCTGGGTGTAGGCCAGGCCGTCGGTGTAGCGGGTGGCGGTGGCGGGCAGGCCCTTGCCGCCGGGGACGCTGTCGTAGGTGTACTTGGCCAGCAGGGTGCCGGCCGAGTCGTTCAGGCGCTGCTCGGTCGGCCGCGACAGGACGTCGTAGCCGTTCCACACCGTGACACCACGGGAGTCGGTGGTGGTCGACGGCCGGTCGTACTTGTCGTACGTGGTCGACGTCGTGCCCGTGTCCGGGTCGGTGGCGCTGGTCTGCCGACCGTCGTGGTCGTAGGTCCACGACCAGGAGTGCGCGGCGTCGGCCGAACTGGTCGCCTTCACGATCTGGCCGAACGCGTCGTAGGTGTACCGCATCGACGTGAACCCGCCCGGCGCCGCCGGGTTGAAGGTGTCGGTGCGCACGGTGCGGCCGAGGGCGTCGGTCCACACGCGGTACGACGAGGCGCCTTCCGGCTGGATGACCTTCGACCAGTCGGTGCCGTACTCGTAGCGGACGGCGCGCGCGTCGACCGGCTGCGAGGTGGCCTCGCCGGTCAGCGGGTCCTTGACCTTCAGCACCGGCGTCTCTTGCAGGACGCGGCCCTGGCCGTCGTAGGTGTAGCGGGTGATGTTGGGGACGGTGGTGTCCGCGAGCGGGGTGAACAGCTGGCCCGGGGTGACGTCCTTGGCCAGGTAGGCGTTGTTGGTCTGCCAGATCTCGCCGGAGCTGTTGTACAGCGTGTCGGTGATCAGCCAGCCGCTGTCGCCGTCGGCCTCCTCCTGCGTCTGCCGCTCACGGCCGAGGCCGTCGTAGAGGGTGACGGAGGTCTCGACGCGGTCGTTGTGGCCGCGCGCGTAGGTGGTGACGTACGGGGGCTTGTGGTCGGTCTTGGTCGGGTCGTTCGGGTCGTACTCCGGGACCGTGTACACGGCCCGGAAGTCCGGCACCGACGAGGACGACGGGGTACGGCCCGGAGCCCAGGCCTCCTGCAGGCGCCCCAGCGGGTCGTACTTGGCCTCGCTGACCAGGCCGTTGGCGTCCGTGGTCTTGAGCGTGGTCGAGCGGCCCGGCTCCAGCTCCTGCGTCTCCGTGTGGCCGAGCGCGTTGGCCGTGGTGACCGAGAAGACCTGGCCGGTGGAGGGCGAGTAGGTGATGGTGCCGTAGTTGCCGTCCGGGTCGGTCTCCTTGACGACGCGGCCGATCGCGTCGAAGTCGGTGGTCTCGCCCGGCTGGAACCCGGTGCCGGCGCCGTTCAGCGTCCAGGACTGGGTGGCCTCACCGAGGGTCGTGTCGGCGAGCGCGGTGCCGTACCCCTGGTGGTCGTAGGCGGTGCGCACGGCACTGGCCAGCGTCGACAGGTCGGCGAAGTCGGCGTTCGCGCACGTCGTCGGCGACGTCAGAACCTGCTTGGTCAGGCCGATCAGGTTTTTGCCGGTCTGGTGCAGGTAGTCCATCTTCGAGCACGACTCGTCGCCGGACTTGCCGGTGTCGCCGAGCGACTCCACCTCGATCGGCAGGCCGTACGTCGGGTCGTACGTGGTGTGCGTCTTGACGACCCGCTCGGTCCGCGTGTCGTCACCCGTCCCGGAGGACTTGGTGTACGCGATCTCGTCGGGCTCGGTGACCCGCCAGGCGATCAGCGGCGTCAGGCCGTCGTCGCGGTCCCGGTGGGCCAGCTCGGTGGCGGCCGGGACCGTGACGCTGCGGGAGAGCCAGTCGGTGTCGGCGTCGTCGGCGTTGGTGTAGGTGAGTTCCTCGGCGATGCGGCCGGCGAACGGCTCCAGGTCCTTGGCGATCTCGGTGCCGGTGATGTCCTTCACCGAGACCGTGTCGCCCATGCCGCGGAAGAAGCGGGTGACGGACTTGGAGCGCTTGCTGCCGATGTTCGTGTCGTCCGCGCCCGTGATCACCGTGGTCTGCTCGAACCCGGCGAACTCCGAGTAGGTGCGCGTGGACTTCTTGGTGAACTCGGCCTCGGCCAGCTTCCAGCCGGCGTTCTTGTACGTGTAGGCCGTCTTGGTGGCGAAGGCGCCGTCGACGTTGGGGAGTTCCTCGATGGAGTCGACCACGTACTTGTGGAACCAGTCGATGTCCTCGACCTCGGGGTCGGGGTTCCAGAACATCGGGTAGCACAGACGCGTGTTGGACTTCAGCGCCGCGGTGTCCGTCTTGCCGGGCAGGTTGGTGCCGGTGGCGCAGTCACCGGTGGGCTGCTTGTAGGTGACGACGGTCTCGCCGCCGTACTCGTTGATGACACGGGCGACGCGCAGCCGGGAGAAGCCGGGGCGCGGGTCGGTCGTGCCGCGCATGACCCGGTTGGGCATGTCCTCGGCGTTGGACTCGAAGCGCACCGGGTTGAGGGTGACGCTGGCGTCCGTCGAGCCGTTGCGGGCGTAGCCGGTGCGCTGGATCGACTCCAGCCACAGCGCGGTGTTGGGTCCGGTCTTCAGGACCGGGAAGCTCTGCTTGAGGGCGAACCGGTCCACCACCTGGCGGGCGGTAGTGTCGGTACGGCGCTGCGCCGAGGTCTGGATCTGGGTGAGGCGCTTGCGGGTCCAGAAGGACGGGCCGGCGTTCCAGCACTTACGGGTGTAGGTGGAGGTGACCTGCTTGCAGTTCAGGTCGGCCGGGGTGTCGTACCAGATGCGGTACTTGCCCGGGTCCTTGTCCTCGAAGTTGGCGTCCGAACAGGTCAGCGTCCCCTCGTCGAGGCAGCGCTCGGCGACGGTGAAACTGACCCGGGCCGGGGCCTCGGCGGAGAAGATGCTGTCCTTGCGCTGGCCGTAGTAGATGTGGTCGAGCCAGCCGCCGCGGTCGTAGACGACCGGATCCTTGAAGTTGAAGTTCCGGGCGTAGTAGTTCTTCTCCTTCTTCCACCACAGGGACATGGCGTTGCCGTGGATGTCCTCGACGTAGTCGAGGTTCCAGCGCCAGCCCTGCGTGCACCAGGAGTTCGGCCAGTCGCCCGACTTGTAGCAGGGCTCACCGGCGTGGTTGCCGTAGACGGGAACGGTCAGCACCGAGTCGGTGGTGGCGTCGCCGCCGGCCCAGCCCGGCAGCTTGTTCAGGCCGAAGTAGTAGCGGGTGCCGTCCCGGGTGGTGACGACCCAGTACTCGCCGTCCTTGGCGCCGTTGGCGGTGTTCGGGTCGGTCACCTGCTCGATTCGGGAGCCGTCGCCGTTGGCGGTGAACCATTTGTTCTGTGTGGAGTCCCAGACCAGCTCGGTGGTCTGGCCGCCGAGCGAGAGGGTGGCGTTGTTGGAACCCCAGCACAGGTCCGCGGTGCGGTGCGTGGCGTTGTTGGAGCCGGCCTTCTTGGAGTCCTGGCGGCAGTTGGCGTAGGTGCGGGTGATGGAGCCGGGGTTGTAGTCCCAGCCGTCACCGATCCAGGAGGCCTGGTTGTTCGACGCCGAGGTGCGCCCGTCGACCGACTGGGAGGAGTAGCCCAGCGAGATCTTCGGGTTCAGCCCGCCGGCCGTCTCGGGCACCTGGACGTCGTACGAGTAGGTGAAGGCACCCGACGACGAGCCGGCCGCCCACGAGCCCGAGGACAGCAGAGGCGTCGCCGTGAAGTCGCCGGAGGCGGAGGAGCCGGTGTCCATGGCACCGATCACCTGGGGGCCGGAGGCGTCCACGGCGGGCAGGACGTCGGTGCCGGTCTTGAAGGACGCCGTGCGCACGGACGCGCCGGAGGCCTTCCCGCCGGACGTGCCGGTCGTGTCGCCGCCGAGCAGCTGCGACACCGGCACCGAGCCGGTGAGGATCTTGCGGGTGGCGGTCTTCTTCTTGACGGCGGACTTGGTCGGCGCCTTCGCGGCCGGGACCTCGACCACCTGGCTCGGCAACCGCTCGCCCTTGGGGTCGGCCTTGCCTGACATGGTCGTCGTGCCGCCGGTGGCGCAGTCGCCGCCGTTCGGGTCGTTCATGACACAGTCCGGCAGCAGCACCAGACCGAAGCGGTCGGCGGCCTGCGGGCCGTACAGGTCGGCGAAGTTGGTGGTGTCGACGGCCAGTGTGACCTGCGCCGTCGGGTCGGCGTCGGCGGGCGGCGTGATCTGCATGATCAGGCCCGAGACACCGGTGTCCTGCGAGGACGTGGGCGCGGCCAGGTCGACCTGCCAGGCACCGTCGATGGCCGTCGGGTCGGTGCCGGCGGGTACGCCGACGGCGACCGGAAGGCCGTTGGAGACCGGGACGGTCGTACCGGGCGCGGTGGTGGCATCCAGCGTCGCCGTACCCGTACTCTCCGCCCACGGCGTCACCGCCACCGGCGCGTACGGGTCCACGGGCACCTCGGGCGCCGTGGTGAGGTTCTGCTCCGCCTGCGCGTCCTTCTCGACCAGCGTGGGATCGGGCAGATCCGGGAGCTTGACCTCCTCACGGGTCATCCCTGGGCCGGGCACCGCCCACGCCTCCGCGCCCAGACTTGTCACCGTCAGGGCCGAGGACAGCAAAAGGACGGTCGCCAGGCGGCCCTGCCGCCGGCGCCTCCGTTCCGACTCCGTCGTGGCCAGGCGTCCCCGCCCCAGCCATGACAGCGGACCTTGAACACGCATACGCGTCGTCGACTCCCACCCCAGGCAATGAAAAACAACACAGGTCGAGCGCACCCTCTGTCATGGCCCGCACAGACCACAAGATCGGCGAGGGGAGGCCGAAGAGGTCTGCTGTGATCTGCGCCATGGGCTATCTGGTGACAGAACGTCATTTCTGGCCAGGAACGCGGAGTATGCCGATATCCCTGCGTCATCGGCATGGATCAGGTGATCAAAAAGGACAGAGTCGGCGGCGGCTGTCGCGGATCAAGGGACTACCAAGTGTTCATCACGACTTTATAAATTCCTCACACATGGACCCTCTGTGTAAATCGTGTGATCGTGTGCGCGCCCATGTCCTGATCCGCCTGGTCCACACGGGAGTAGACCGTCGCCGTGTCCGCGCCGCCAAGAATTCTCAGCCCGTTCGTGCGCACACGAACCCGGCTGTCACTCACCCTCGGCCTCGTACTGGCCGCCCTGATCACCGCCCTGCTGCCCTGGTGGCATTCTGACGACACGTCAGCAACCCAGGCAGGCCGGGCGACCGACGCACGGCAGGCAGCAACCGGCCCGCGGGACGAGGGCGCCGCGGCGGCCGAGGCCAGGCGCACCGGCAAGGAGGTGGTCGTCGACACGGCCACCACCGCCACGTCGATCACCTGGGCCCGTCCTGACGGGCAACTGCACTCGCGGATCAACGCCACTGCGGTGCGCGCGAAGACCGCCGGGGGCACGTGGGCCCCGATCGACAACCGGCTGCACCGCACCGACGCCGCCGACGGCCTGGGCATCGCCCCTGCCAACCCGGCGGCGCCCGTACGGTTCTCCAGCGGCAGCAGCACCGCCCACGCCGACCGCTCCTACGCCCGCAAGCCCCTGACGGCCGGTCAGGACAGCGGCGAGACGGTCCTGGCCGAGATGGAGATCGGCGGCCACACCGTCACCTACACCTGGCCGGGCACCCTGCCCGAGCCGGTGCTCGACGGCCCGCGCGCCCTCTACTCCGAGGTGCTGCCGGGCGTCGACCTGCTGCTGGTCGCCCGCGAGGAGGGAGGCTTCGCCCAGCTGCTCATCGTCAAGACCGAACAGGCCGCGCACAGCAAGGCCCTGGCGACGGTGTCGTACGGGCTGCGCTCCAAGACCGCCTCGTTCCGGTACGACAAGGCCGCCGAGCGGGTCCAGGTGCTCGACAAGGCGGGCAAGGAGATCGGCGCGATCCCCACGCCCTTCGCCTGGGACTCCAACGGCCGTGACCCCGAGCCCCCCGAGGGCAAGGGCACCCCCCGCACCTCGGTCGCCACGCCGGCCGACGTGCTGAAGCTGTCCGGCCTGACCGGCATCGAGCCGGGCGCGCACAGCGCCCCGATCCCCGTCCACCTGGCGGGTGACGGCACCGGCACCGCCCGTGTCAAGCTGCCGGTCGGCGGGATGGATCTGCTCACCGGCAAGGACGTCCGCTTCCCCGTCTTCGTCGACCCCACGCTCAACTCGGGCTGGCAGGCCTGGACGGTGGCGTACAAGCCGTACCCGAACACCAGCTTCTGGAACGGCACCAACTTCAGCTCCGGCACCTCCGACGCCCGCGTCGGCCACGAGAGCGACACCGGCGGCACCGCCCGCTCCTTCTGGCGGATGGGCTACAGCAGCAGCCTGAAGGGCGCGACGATCTCTTCGGCGTACTTCAAGGTGCTCAACAACCACTCCTGGTCCTGCACCACGCGGGAGATGCAGTTCTGGCTGACCGGGTCGATCTCCTCGGGCACCACGTGGAACAAGCAGCCGAGCTGGTCCACGGAACTCCAGCGCAAGTCCTTCGCGCACGGCTACTCCTCGTCCTGCCCGGACGACTACGAGTCGTTCAACGTGAAGACCGCCGCCCAGAAGGGCGCGGACGACGGCTGGTCCAACATCACCCTCGGCATGCGCGCCACCAGCGAGTCGGACTCCTACACCTGGCGCAAGTTCCAGGCCACCTCCGCCACTCTGGAGGTCGTCTACAACCGCCCGCCGTCCCAGCCCACCGGCGGCAAGTCCACCCCCGGCGGCACCTGCTCCGTCGGCGGCGCGGGCGTGACCGTCGGCAAGACCAACATCGTCCTGACGGCCAACGCCAAGGACCCCGACGGCAACCTCTCCAAGCTGCGGTTCCGCTTCTGGGTGACCGGTGACTCCACCACCCGCAAGGAATACCTGATCACGCCGAACAGCAGCGGCACCGCCACGACGACCATCCCGACCACGTTTCCGCTCACGGACAAGACGCTCTACTCGTGGGACGTGCGCTCGGAGGACTCCGGCGGCCTGGTCTCGACGTTCTTCCCGCCCGGCACCGACCCGTGCCGGATCACCATCGACGCCAGCGCCCCGCCGCAGCCCGACGTGGAGAGCACCGACTTCCCCGCCGCCACCGACGACGGCCAGACCTGGGCGAACGTCAAGTTCGGCTCGACCGGCGCGGCCACGTTCAGCTCCCCGGGCGCGACGAAGTTCACGTACGCCTTCGAGGGCATCGACTACACGGAGATCGCGGCCGACGCCAACGGCGACGCCACCGTCTCCGCCCTGAAGCCGCCGCACGCCGGCCCCACCACGCTCAACGTCTACGCCTACGACCAGTATGGCAACCAGAGCGTCCGCAGCGACTACAAGTTCTACGTCCCGCCGCGGGACAAGGCGGACGCCCCCGGCGATACGGGCGGTGACGGCATCCCCGACCTGCTGATCGTGGACGCCGACGGCACCCTGTTCAACTGCCCCGGCGCCCCCGGCGGCGAGCTGTACGGGTGCATGCAGGCCGCGTACACGTCGGACCTGAACCTGAGCCCGGCCAACCACTGGTTCGACCCTGCCACCGGCAAGGCGGCGCTGATCACCCACTTCGACGACGCCTACCCCGGCGACGGCTCCACGGACCTGTTCGCCGTCACCCCGGACGGGAAGTTCTGGCTCTACCCCGGTGACGGGTACGGCAGCTTCAACGTCGACCAGCGCCTGAGCGTCCGGCTGCCGGACAACGCCCCCGCCCCCTCCACCTGGACCCAGATCAAGGCCGTCGGCGACATCACGGGCGACAAGCACCCCGACCTGGTCCTGCGGGCGGGCACCGCGTTCTGGACCCTGTCCGGATACACCGGCGCCGGCTTCCAGACCGCCACCCTGATGGAAGGCAGTGCCTGGGCCCGCCGGGAGATCGTCAACGTCGCCGACATCAACGGCGACAGCACGCCCGACCTGCTGTGGCGCAACCTGGACAACGGCAATATGTACGTCCGGCACGGCAAGCCCGGCTCCGTCAGCGGCAGCGTCGACCTCGACTCGATCAAGCTGGCCGCCAACTCCCTCAACGGCGACGTCTCCTACGGCACCGGCTGGACCGAGGCGAACGTACCGACGGCGCTCGGCATCCCCGACGTCAACGGCGACGGAATCCCCGACATCTGGGCCCGCTTCGCCTCCGACGGATACACGCGGATCTACTATCCGTCCCGGACGAACACGAACGCGCCCGTGTCGATCGTCCTGCACGTGGACTGGAACGCGGTCAAGGCGTTCGGCTGACGCCCGACGCCCGGTCGATGCCCCCGCGGGACGACACGTCCCGCGGGGGCATTGTCAGTGCGCATCCGGCACACCGATCTCGTTCCGAAACGATCAGTAAGGCCGACGTACGTACATCCGGCCCCGGAATCCGGCGTCGGATCGGCGGATCGGCGGATTCTCGCCAAGAACTCCCCAGCAGCCGGGTCGATCAAGAACGTGAGACCGAACCCGCACGTCACGGGGCTGATCGTCTCCGGGGCCAGCATGAACGTGAAGTACAAGGAGACCGCCCGCGGCGGACTCGCGGTGAACATCATCGAGTGCTGAGGACTCGGGTTCGACCGGCCCGGCGGCTGTGCCGCCGGGCCGATCGCGTGTCCGGTGGCCGTGGCACCCAAGGGGTGCGGCCGCAGGCGAACCCCACCCGTCCGTAGACGAATGACGCTGATGTTCGAGCGCTCCCGAGGATCGGCCGCCGGGGAGACGGGGCAGAACACCACCGACGACTCCTCCCCCCACGGCACCTTGAGGGAGTTCCCATGCTGCACGGCATCGACGTGAGCGCCTATCAGTCCGCCACGTACGACACGCACGGCCTCTCCTTCGTCTTCATCAAGGCGACGGAGGGCCGTTCGTACGTCAACTCACGGCTGAACGCCCAGACCAAGCACGGCCGCGACGCCGGTCTGGTGGTCGGCTTCTACCACTTCCTGTGGCCCGGCAACATCACCGCCCAGGCCGAGTACTTCGTCTCCCACGCCCCCGAGAAGGCCGGCGACATCCTCGCCGTCGACTGGGAGACCACGGGCGAGGGCACCCACGCGTCCAACGCGGAGAAGGACCACTTCATCCGCAGGGTCAAGGAACTGCGCCCGCACAACCGGGTCGTGCTGTACACCAACCGCAACTTCTGGCTGAACATCGACACGACCTCCTATGCGGGCGACGGCCTGTGGATCGCCGACTACGTCACCGCCGGCCACCCCCGCATCAAGGCCAAGTGGCGCTTCCACCAGTACACCGACGACCCGCACGACAAGGACGTGGCGAACTTCTCCACCGCGGCCGCGCTGCGGGAGTGGGCCAGACCCTGACGGCCCGGCCCTGCCCCCGCCCTTCGGGCGGACGACGCTACTTTCGAAACACGCCCTAGCCCCGGAAGTCGGCCGGGCGTTCCGGGGAAGCCTCCGCCAGGGCCTTGGTCACGGTGTCGGCGCCGGCCCGCAGGCCGTAGACCGGGGTGCCGGGCTGCTGGCGCCAGGAGTCGTCGATGCCGCCGGCGTCCACGGTGTCGAAGCCGATCCCGTCGATCAGCGCGCGGACCCTCGCCTTGGCCGCCTCGTCGTCGCCCGCGACCGGGAGCGCCATGCGGTCGGGGTCGCCGGCCGGCCGCGGACGCTCGAGGAGGTCCTGGGCGTACGTGCCGTTGAACGCCTTGATCACGGGGTGGCCGAGCTGCCGTTCGGTCCAGCGGCTCTCGGTGAGGCCCTCGTCCTCGATCGCGGCGATCCTGCCGTCCCGCTCCCGCGGGTAGTAGTTGCCGGTGTCGATGACCGCCACGCCGTCGGCGGCCTCGTCGAACAGGCCGGACGGCAGGCCGGGCACGGCCTTCAGGGGGACGGTGACCACGACGACCTCGGCACCGTGTGCCGCCTCCTCGACGCGCACGGGGGTCGCGCCGGTCTCCTCGGCCAGCGCGGTCAGGGTGTGCGGACCGCGGGAGTTGGCCACGGAGACGTCGTGCCCGGCGGCGGTGAACCGCCGGGTGAGGTTGCCGCCGATGTTGCCCGCGCCGATGATGCCGATCTTCATCTCTGCTCGCCTCGCTCTTCCGGGGTCCCGGAGCTCGGTTCTGGTGTCCTTGCACAGGCCTTGCAGGCCACGTGCAACCTCCGGGCGGCGTGGGCTATTCCGGGCGTACGGCGAAGGGCGTACGGATGCCGGGCGGGGAGCACACGGGGACCGGCACACGGCGAAGGGCGCCCGCCGCCGAGCGGTGGGCGCCCCTCAGGTCCGTGCCGGACGCGTCACTTGCTCAGGTAGGCCCAGAACTCGTCGAACGACAGAACCTTGTCGCCGTTCAGGTCGCGGGTCCTGATGATCGCCTCCGCCACCGTCTCGGTGACGTTCCAGTCGCCCCCCTGGGCCAGGGCGGACTTGAACTCGGCGGCGGTGATGAAACCGTCACCGTCCGCATCGATCCGCTGGAACTGCTTGCGTGCTTCCTCGATGTCGGCCACCGATCCGCCCCTCTTGTCGTACCTGACTGTCGTGCTGTCGCAGGTCAGATTAGCTGCCCGTGCGGGCCTGAAGCGCAGCGGCCACCCAGGAGAACTCGTCGGCGTAGGAGTGCACGGGTGTCCCCTTGAGGATCCCCAGCAGTTCCCGGTAACGGGCGAGCCTGACGTTGTGGGTCGCCCTGATGCGTTCCAGGACCGCCGCCGGATCGGCGTCCCCGAGCAGCTCGCGCAGGACCTGGTCGGCCTCCGGCGTCTCGGGGGCGATCCCGCGCTCGCGTGCCTTCCCGACCAGCTCGACCAGCCTCTTGGCGAACCACCGGGACGCCCCGGCGGGCGTGTCGGCCGCGCGGTCGGAGTGATTGAGCTCGGCCGCCCTGCGCATCTGCGCCCGGAACTCGGGGTCCTGCACCAGCTCGGCCAGTTCCACCCAGGCGTCGACCTGTTCGGGCGTCGGGTCGTCCGGCAGGTTCACCGCGGTGTTCCGCATCCTTTCGCGGATGTCCGGGTCCACGGTGTCGAGCCCGTGGAACATCTCCTCCACGAACTCCTCCATGATCCGCCTGCGCTCGGCCGCCGACAGCCGTGCCAGTCTGTTCATCAGGGTCGTCTCCTCCGCACTCGATCCGCGTCGCGCCACGCTCGACAGCACCGCGCGGGTCACCTTCAGCGACCGGATCTGCGCGTCCAGCGCCACCACGTGCGCGGCGGCGACCTCCGCGACCGTCCGCTCCCCGGCCAGCACCCGGCGCACGTCGTCCAGGCCGAGGCCCAGCTCGCGCAGGGTGCGGATCAGCTCGAGCCGGGCCACGCAGGCGGCGTCGTAGAGCCGGTAGCCGCCGGCGGAACGGGCCACCGGGGGCAGGGCACCCTCGTCCGACCAGTAGCGGATGGTGCGCACGGTCAGTCCGGTGGCCCGGGCCAGCTCGCCGATGGTGAGAAGTCCGGTGCTGTCTTCGCTCACGTCTGGGAGTCTGGGCCTTCCAGTGGGTGGAGACTCAAGCGGAGGAGCTGCCGCTCAGTGCCACGACAGGTAGTGCGGGTTGCTCCGGCACTCGCTCGGGCCGCGCCGGTGGGCGGCCGCCGTGGCGCTCGCCGTCCAGGAACGGTGGAACGACGTGCTCCCCAACCGCCCTCAGCGGAAGATGCCCGTGTGGCCGAGCGAGTAGCGGCCCGGCTGCGGGTAGACCGCGAGGCCGTGCGGGCCGCTGCCGACCTTGATGCGGGCGAGCTGCCGGCCGGTGCGGGTGTCGATGGCGTACACCTCGGAGTTGTAGCGGCCCGACAGCCACAGGACCGTGCCGTCGGCCGACACGCCGCCCATGTCGGGGCTGCCGCCCTGCGGCAGGCGCCACTTCTTGGTGAGCTTGCCCTTGGTGAAGTCGAAGACGGAGATGGTGCCCTCGCCGCGGTTGGAGATGTACATCTCGCGTGAGTCGCGGCTGATGTAGAGGCCGTGGGCGCCCTTGCCGGTGGGGAGGAACACCGGCTTGCCGAACGTCTTTCCGTCCAGGATCCACAGGCCGTCGGCGACCATGTCGGCGATGTAGAACTTCTTGCCGTCGGGCGAGACCTTCACGTCCTGGGGCATGGCGCCGCGGAAGTCCAGCTTCTGCTTGCCGACGATCTTCATCTGCGCGGTGTCGACCTTGAGCAGTTCGCCACTGAACTCGCAGGAGACGATGAAGTAGCGGCCGTCCAGGGAGAAGTCGGCGTGGTTGACCCCGGCGCAGGGGACCGCGACGGTCTTCACCCGGTCCATGGTGTGCGCGTCCCGGAAGACGAGCTGGCGGTCCTTGGAGGCCATGACGACGGCGTACTTGCCGTCGGGCGTGAAGTAGAGGTTGTACGGGTCGTGCACGTCGACCGGTTTGCCCGCCTTGCCGGTCTTCGGATCGATGGGGGTGAGGGAGTTGCCGAGGTCGTTGTTGACCCAGAGCGTCTTCAGATCCCAGGACGGCACGACGTGCTGGGGCTGGCGCCCCACCGGGATGGTCTCGATGACCTTGTACGTCGCGGGGTCGATGACCGTGACGGTGTTGGAGATGGTGTTGGGGACGTAGACCCGTGAGGGAAAGTCCTTGACCACCGGGGAGAGCTTGTTCGGACGGTCGGCGGCGTAGACGTCCTTCGGGTCCAGGACGGGCGGCATGCCGGGCAGGCCGTCGACGGCCGGCCGCTTCGGCTGGGGCTGGGCGGGCGCCTTGCTGCCGAGGGCTTCGTCTGCGTGGTGCCCCGAGCCGCCGCCGCTGCAGGCGGGCAGCGCGGCCAGCGCGGCACAGGCGGCCCCGGCGAGCAGGGCCCGGGCGGTACGGGTCAGTGAAGGACGGTGCATCAGCTCAGCAGCTCCGTGGTGGTGACCGCGTGCAGGCCACGGCGGTCGAGTTCGTCGAGTACGTCGGGGAGGGCGGCGACCGTGTCGGCGTACCCGAAGTGCAGGCTCACCACGGATCCGTCGCGGACCTCGGCCATGACCTTGCGGGTGACGGCGGTGGCGCCGGGACGGGTGTAGTCGAGGGAGTCGACGTCGTAGGAGAGCACGTGCGGGTATCCGGCGGCGCGGGCAAGTCGCTGGACCAGCGGGGAGGCGGTGGGGGCGCGCGAGGGACGGAACCAGGTGCCGATGGAGCCGGTGAGCCGCGTGAGTCGGTCGGCACAGCCGGTGATCTCCGCGCGGGCGTCGGTCTCGGACAGGGCGTTGACGGCCAGGTGACGCTGGGTGTGGTTGCCGAGGTCGTGGCCGCCGTCCAGGATCCGGCGCGCCATCTCGGGGTGCTCGTCGAGCCAGGTGCCGACGGCGAGCACGGTGAGGCGGGCGCCGTGCTTCTCGGCCGCGGTGAGCAGGGCGCGGGCCAGCGCGGGGTCTCCCTGGCCGTGGAAGGTAAGAGCGACGCGGGGCTTGTCGCGCGGGCCGTGGGTGATCTGCGCGGGCTGCCGGGGGAAGGCGCGCGGGGCGGGGGCGGCGGCGCGCGAGGCGGAGGACGGCGCGTCCGGGGCGGCGTCGGACGCGGCGGAGTGCTGGGCGGCACCGGTGGAGGAGCACCCGGTGGTGAGTGCGCCCCCGGCGACGAGTCCGGCACCGGCCCGGAGCACGCCACGGCGATCGGTGGTGGTCACCCACACCATTTAAGAGGCGCAGGGTAAGAAAACGGGCGATTCACACGCGCGGCCGGGGTGGTGAGGGCCGGTCAGCCACACCCCTCGCCGGGTCCGCCCAGGCCGGCGGGCCCGACCAAGCAACCCTCGGCAGGGCCGGCCGACGGCCCTCGCCGCATCCAGCCAAGCGATCCTCGCCGGGGTCCGGCCAGGCGACCCACAGCGGGTCGGGTCGGGCCCAGCGGGTTCGGCCAGGCGACCCCCGCCGGGGTCCGGCCAGGCAGCCCACAGCGGGTCGGGTCAGGTCCAGCCGGTCCGGCCAGGCCCGGCGGACTCCGCCAGGCGGCCCCCGCCGAGGTCCGGCCGGCGGCTCTCGCCCGGTCCGGCCAGGAGACCCACGACGGGTCCAGCACGGCGACCCACGACGGATCCAGCCAAGCCCGACGAGTTGGACCCCACCCAGCGGATTCGGCCAGCGACCCTCGCCGGGTCCAGCCAGGCGCCCCCGCCCGGTCCAGCACGGCGACCCACGCCGCGTCCAGCCAAGCCCGACGAGTTGGACCCCACCCAGCGGATTCGGCCAGCGGCCCGTGCCGGGTCCGGCCAGACGCCTCCCCACCCGGGTCCGACCAGACGCCCCCCGCCAGGGTCCGACCAGGCGACCCTCGCCCGGTCCGGCCAGGAGACCCACGACGGGTCCAGCCAGGCCCGATGGGTTCGGTCAAGCCTGGCGGGTTCGGCCGGGCCGCGGGGTCAGCGGTCTGCGACCCGAATCTCGAACCAGGTGGTCTTGCCCCGGGGCAGTAGGTCCACTCCCCAGCGGTCGGCGAGTTTGTCCACCAGGAACAGGCCCCGGCCGCTGATGTCCAGTTCCTGAACGGGCATCAAGCAGGGCAGGCCGCGCGAGGGGTCGCGGACCTCGATGCGGATCCAGCCGCGGCGGCGGCGCATCCGCAGGCCGAAGGCCCGGGCGCCGGTGTGCCGTACGGCGTTGCCCACGAGTTCGGAGACGAGGAGGACCGCGTCCTCCGTCAGCTTGGGAGTCAGGCCCCACTGGCGCAGGACGACGACCTGGACGAGCCGGCGAGCGCTGGCCGCGGACTCGGGACGGGACGGCAACGGAACCTCGGCTTCCGTGGGATTGCCGTACAGTTCCAGCGCGTTCAGCGCCCGGTCGTCCTCGACCGCGGGCGACCAGCGTGCCGCGGCCGAACGTCCCTGTCCCCGCGGCTGTTCGATGCCCTCCAGCCCCGCCATGCCCCCATCATGGCCGCCCGCGGCGGCCTCCGTGGCCGTTCCGGCGGAATACGCCCCCCGAGCGCCCCTGTTGTCCCCCATGCGCCCGGCATATGCCGACGACACATCAGCCCCCGGAACACCCCAGCCGACCTGCGCGGACGGCCCGCCCGGCGGCAATCGCCCCGCTCCCCCGACGGATCGGCCTCAAGGCTGCCTTGAGGCCCGCACAACCGCCCCATCGGGGGACCCGAGATCAGACGTCACGTCAACAGCAAGGGGTGAGCGGCCGCTCCTCAGAGGAACTTGGCCTTGCCCGGGCCCTCCTCCACGAAGCTGCGCATCCCGCGCTCGCGGTCCTCCGTGGCGAACAGTCCCGCGAACCAGTTCCGCTCCACGGCGAGACCGGTGTCGATGTCGGTCTCCAGGCCGGTGTCGATCGACTCCTTGGCGGCGCGCAGCGCGATCGCCGGGCCCTGGGCGAGCTTCGCGGCCCAGGCGTGGGCCGCGTCGTACACCTCGGCGGCCGGGACCACGCGGTCCACCAGGCCGAGCGTGAGCGCCTCGTCGGCCTTGACCTGACGGCCCGTGAAGATGAGGTCCTTGGCCTTGGACGGGCCGATCAGCCGGGACAGCCGCTGGGTGCCGCCCGCGCCGGGGATGAGGCCGAGCAGGATCTCCGGCTGGCCCAGCTTGGCGTTGTCGGCGGCGATGCGGTAGTCCGCGCAGAGCGCGAGTTCGCAGCCGCCGCCGAGCGCGTAGCCCGTGATCGCGGCGACCACCGGCTTGGGGATGCGGGCCACGGCGGTGAAGGAGTCCTGGAGGGCGCGGGCACGCAGGACCATCGCCGCGTGGTCCATCACCTGCATCTCCTTGATGTCCGCGCCGGCCGCGAACACCTTCTCGCCGCCGTAGATCACCACGGCGCGCACGTCCTCGCGGCCGGTGGCCTCCTCGGCGAGCTCCTTGAGCCGGTCCTGCGTGGCGACGTCGAGCGCGTTCATGGGCGGGCGGTCCAGGCGCAGCGTGCCGACGCCCTCGGCGACTTCCAGAGTTACGGTCATGGAAGCAGGTTAACGGGCACTAACGACAGTGGGCCCGGTGCCGTCCGTCACAGCACCGGGCCCGTCCCTCAGGAGGGAGTCAGTTCTTCCAGTCGGCCCACGACATGTTCCAGCCGTTGAGCCCGTTGTCCGGGGCGACGGTCCGGTCGTGGGAGTTCTTGACCTCCACCACGTCGCCGACCATGGAGTGGTTGAAGAACCAGGCGGCCGGCACCTTGCTGTCGTAACCGCCGCGCACGTCGCGCAGGCCGACGCAGCCGTGGCTGGAGTTGTAGTTGCCGAAGGCGCCCCCGCCCCAGTAGTTGCCGTGGATGAAGGTGCCGGAGGTCGTCAGGCGGATGGCGTGCGGGACGTCCTTGATGTCGTACTCGCCGCCGTAGCCGACGGTCTCGCCGTTCATGCGGGTCACGGAGAGCTTCTCGCTCATGACCATCTTGCCGTTCCAGGTGTCGTAGCCGGGCTTGCCGGTGGTCACCGGGATGTTTTTGATGACCTTGCCGTCGCGCACGACCTTCATCGTGTGCTTCTCGGCGTCGACCACGGAGACCTGGCTGCGCCCGATGGTGAAGGTGACGGTCTTGCTCTGCTTGCCGTAGACGCCGGGGCGGCCCTCGACGCCGTCCAGGTTCAGCTTGACGGTGACCTTGGTGCCGGCCTTCCAGTAGTGCTCGGGGCGGAAGTCGAGGCGGTCGTTGCCGAACCAGTGACCCTCGACGTCGACGGCCGGTTCGGTCTTGATCTGGATGGCCTTCTCGACGTCCTCCGGGTGGGTGATGCCCCGGGTGAAGTTGACGGAGAACGGCATTCCGACGCCGACCGTGGAGCCGTCCTCGGGAGTGAAGCTGCCGACGAAGGTGTTCTTCGGCGTGAGGGTGGTGAAGCTGGAGTCCTCGGCGGCCTGACGGCCGGCGGAGTCCTTGGCGACCGCGTGGACCGTGTACCGGGTCGAGGCGGCCAGATGGGTGGACGGGGTCCAGGAGGTGCCGCCGGCGCCCATCTGCCCGGGTATCGCCGTGCCCTTGGGGTCCTTGACGACGACCTGGGTGAGCGTGCCCTTGCTCGCGGCGACCTTGAGGGCGCCGCTGGTGTCGACGGACTTCGCGCCGTCCTCGGGGGCGATGGTGACGACCGCCTCCGACTGCTTGCTCTGCGCCGCGCCGGTTTCCTTGCCCTGGCTCTTGCCCGACTCGGAGTCCGAATCGCCTCCCCCGCACGCGGTGACGGCGAGGAGCAGCGCTCCGGACACCAGGGCCAGCAGCGCCCTGCGTCCGCCGGCCGCGCCCGGTGCCCTGCGTTCCCGCGCGTCAACCGACGCCCCCGATATCGGCCGCACGTTCACGTTGGTCTCCCCTCCCCGGGCCGGTCGAACCCGCACCCCGGCGCACCCCAGCGCGTCCTGCGCGCCGCACACTCGCGCATCGTAACCACAAGGTCAGAGGCAGGATGTCAGGCAATTGTCACTGTTCCGTCCCAACTTCAACAGTTGACGGCAACGTTCCCGGCCGAGCCTCAACCCCTGCTACCGGACTGCTCACTTGACAGCATGTCCGCCTTCCGCCGCCCCCAGTCCGGGCTCCCTGCGCGGTTGCCGCCGCCGAGGCCGTCGGCGGGGCGGTCCGGTGCGGCCCCCGTGCGCCGTCCGCGCCGTCGTACGGGCCTCATGGGCTGCCCGGCACCCGGCCCGCTCCAGGGAAACGTGAGTGCGAGCCACGCTCTGGGCAGAACAGTGGGGAGGACCGAGCGACGGGGAGCCGCACCCGGGAGACGGACACGGGAGGAGAACACTGGGGCGGGCCGGAGGCGAACGAGCCGCGACAGCCGAAAAGGGGCCGACCAGGTGTCCAGCGCAGCCGAACAGGAGGCGGTGGCGGGCGGGCACGCCACCGGGAACGGGCGTGCCCTCGACGAACGGCGCCCGTCCGCCGTCGTGAACGGTGCGCGCCGCGCCGCGCCGCCGCCCGCCGTGCCCGTGCGGCCGGGCGCGTCGACGCCGCTGGGCGCCCGCTTCAGGGTCGGCCCGGACGGGGTGGCCGGCACCAACTTCGCGCTGTGGGCGGGCGGCGCGGAGGCGGTCGACCTGTGCCTGTTCGACGAGGCGGGCAAGGAGACCCGCGCCCGGCTCACCGAGCTGACGCACGAGATCTGGCACGGCTTCGTCCCCGGGGTCATGCCCGGTCAGCGCTACGGCTACCGGGTGCACGGCCGCTGGGACCCGTGGACCGGCGCCCGCTGGAACCCGGCGAAGCTGCTGCTCGACCCGTACGCGCGCGCGGTGGACGGCGAGTACGCCGCCTTCGGGCTGGCGCCGGAGCTGTACGGGCACGTCCGGGACTGGCCGGACCAGCATGTGGCGGACACCGTGCGCGACGACCGCGACTCCGCGCCCTTCGTGCCCAAGGGCGTGGTCGTCCATGACGACGACGACTGGTCCGACGACCGCCGCCCCAAGACGCCGTGGGCGGACTCGGTCATCTACGAGCTGCACGTGCGCGGCTTCACCCGGCGGCATCCGGGCATCCCGGAGGAGCTGCGGGGGACGTACGCGGGTCTGGCGCACCCGGCGGCGATCGAGCACCTGGTGAAGCTGGGCGTGACGGCGGTGGAGCTGCTGCCGGTGCACCAGTTCGCGCACGAGGACCACCTGTTGCGCCGCGGCCTGCGCAACTACTGGGGCTACAACTCCATCGGCTACTTCGCCCCGCACGCCGGCTACGCGGCTTCCGGCACCACCGGTCAGCAGGTCGGCGAGTTCAAGCGGATGGTGCGCGCGCTGCACGCGGCCGGCATCGAGGTCGTCCTCGACGTGGTCTACAACCACACCGCGGAGGCGAGCGAGTTCGGCCCGACGCTGTCCCTGAAGGGCATCGACAACCAGCGCTACTACCGGCTGACGCCCGACGCCCGCCGGTACGCCGACTACACCGGCTGCGGCAACACCCTGAATGTCGTGCAGCCGCACGTGCTGCGCCTGATCACCGACTCGCTGCGCTACTGGGTCACCGAGATGGGCGTGGACGGCTTCCGCTTCGACCTGGCCGCCGCGCTGGCCCGCTCCATGCACGACGTGGACATGCTCTCCCCGTTCCTCGCCGTGATCGCCCAGGACCCGGTGCTGCGCCGGGTGAAGCTGATCGCCGAGCCGTGGGACGTCGGCTCGGGCGGCTACCAGGTGGGCGCCTTCCCACCGCTGTGGACGGAGTGGAACGACCGCTACCGGGGCGCCGTACGGGACTTCTGGCGGCACGCCCTGCCGGACGTGCGGGAGATGGGCTACCGGCTGTCCGGATCCAGCGACCTGTACGCCTGGGGCGGCCGCCGCCCGTACGCCTCCGTCAACTTCGTGACCGCGCACGACGGCTTCACCCTGCGCGACCTGGTGAGCTACGACCGCAAGCACAACGAGGCCAACGGCGAGGGCAACCGGGACGGCACCGACGACAACCGCTCCTGGAACTGCGGGACGGAGGGCGAGACCGAGGACGAGGAGGTACGGGCACTGCGGCGCAGACAGCTGCGCAACCTGCTGACCACGCTGCTGC
Source organism: Streptomyces sp. MK7 (assembly GCF_032658145.1). Taxonomy (NCBI): domain Bacteria; kingdom Bacillati; phylum Actinomycetota; class Actinomycetes; order Kitasatosporales; family Streptomycetaceae; genus Streptomyces; species Streptomyces sp. MK7. The sequence continues at coordinate 21,495 of NZ_JAVACL010000009.1, read as the reverse complement.
TGTCCACGGGCGTGCCGATGCTGGTGGCGGGCGACGAGCTGGGCCGCACCCAGCGCGGCAACAACAACGCCTACTGCCAGGACAACGAGATCGGCTGGCTGGACTGGTCCCTGCTGGAGGACCCAGGCTGGCGGGCCCTGTTCGAGCTCGCCTCCCGGCTGATCGCCCTGCGCCACCGCCACCCGGTCCTGCGCCGCCGGGCCTTCTTCTCGGGGCGGGCACACTCGGCGGACGGCCTGCGGGACCTGGCCTGGTTCACCCCGCACGGCACGGAGATGACGGAGGGCGACTGGTACGCCCCCGCTGCCACGCTGGCGATGTACCTGTCCGGCCGGGACATCCCGGGCCGCGACGAACACGGTGCCCCCGTCCGCGACGACAGCTTCCTGGCCGTCCTGCACGCCGGGGACCGTCCTGTGCCCTTCACGCTGCCCGGCCCGCCGTGGGCGGACCACTACGAGGTGATCGTGGACACCTCTCGGGAGGACCAGGCGGACGCGCCGGGGTCCACGCACCGGGCGGCGACCGGGATCACGGTCCCGGCCCGGTCGGTGCTGCTGCTCAAGGTCGTGGGCTGAGGCTGCTGAAGGCCGCGGAGTGGCCTTCGGCTAGCCGAGGATCCCCCGGTCGTACGCCACCGCGACGGCCGCCGCCCGGTCGTTGACGCCGAGCTTGGCGTAGAGGTGGGTGAGGTGGGTCTTGACGGTGGCCTCGCTGATGAACAGTTCGCGGGCGATCTCCCGGTTGGAGGTGCCCTTGGCGACCAGCGCCAGCACCTCGCGTTCACGGGCCGAGAGGGGCTCGTTGCCGGGGGCGGGGGCGCGGACGGCGGAGACCAGGCGGGAGGCGACGGCCGGGGAGAGGACCGTACGGCCCTCGGCGGCGGCCCGGACGGCGGTGAACAGCTCCTCGCGCGGGGCGTCCTTGAGGAGGTAGCCGGTGGCGCCCGCCTCGATCGCGGGCAGGGTGTCGGAGTCGGTGTCGTACGTGGTCAGCACCAGCACCTTGGCCCGGGCGCCGCGGCGGGCCAGCTCGCGGATGGCGTCCACGCCCGAGCCGCCGGGCATGCGCAGGTCCATGAGAACGACGTCCGGGTCCAGGGCGGTGGCACGGTCGACCGCCTCCACTCCGTTCGCGGCCTCACCGAGCACCCGGAAGCCGGGGGCGGAGTCGAACATGCCGCGCAGGCCGTCCCGGACGACCGGATGGTCGTCGACGATCAGCAGGGAGATGGGGGTGTCAGCGGTCATCGCGCACCAACGGTACGCGAGCCGACACCGCCGTGCCGTGCCCCGGCTCCGACTCGAGGGTGAGGGAGCCCGCGATGCGCTCGGCGCGGGCCCGGATGCCGTCCAGGCCGAAGCCGCCGGCACGGGTGCGGGCGGGGAGGGCGAGCGGGTCGAAGCCGCGGCCGTCGTCGCGGATGTCGAGGGACACCTCGTCGCCCATGAAGGACAGGGTGACGCCGACCCGGGTGGCGTGGGCGTGCCGGGCGGCGTTCGACAGGGCCTCCTGGGCGATGCGCAGCAGGGTGGCCGCGACCTCCTCGTGCAGTTGTTCGGCGGTGCCGGTGACGGTGAACTCGGCGCGCACTGCGGTCCGTTCGCCCCATTCGGCGACCGTCTTCTTGAGGGCCTCGGGCAGTCCGTCGTTCTCCAGCGCCACCGGCGCCAGGTTGTGCACGGAGCGGCGGGCCTCGCCGAGGCTGTGCCGGGCCAGGTCCACGGCGCGGTCCACATGCTCGCGGGCCGCCTGACGGTCGGGCGTGTTCGCGACGACCTGGAGCTGGGCGATGATGCCGGTCAGGCCCTGGGCGAGGGTGTCGTGGATCTCGGCGGCCAGCCGCCGCCGCTCGTCGGCGACTCCGGCTTCCCGTGCCTGGACGAGGAGTTGGGCGTGCAGGGCGGCGTTCTCGTCGAGGGCCTGCTGCAGGGCCGCGTTGGTGCGTTCGAGTTCGGCGATGGTCGCGGTGCGCTCGCGGGAGCGCTGCGCCTCCTGGTCGGTGAGATGCGCGACCACCATCTGCAGGCCGGAGTTGGCGACCAGCAGCGCGGCGAAGACGGCCCACTGGACCGCGCTGCCGAACGGCATCCCGCCGGCCTGCGCACCGGCCACGGTGGCCGCGCTCGCGAGCAGCCCGAGCCGCTGCCACCGCCTGCCCGGGATCGTCTCGTCGGCGTCCATGTAGCCGGATGCGGCGTAGAACGCGAAGAACGGGTTGAGCCAGGTGAGGACGAAGGCCAGGGCCCAGCGGACGACGTAGTACACCGCCCCGGTCCGGGACGGCGTCCGGCCGCGACCCGGCCGGCGCAGCCGGATGCCGTGCCACCCCAACTGGAGCACGACCGCGACGCCGACCAGGGCCCAGCCGGTGTACCACTTGGCCGGAGCGGCATGCGGGTCGGCGGTCGCGACCGCGGGGACGAGACCGATGACGAGCAGCCCGTACGGCCCCCAGGTGTGCAGTTGGTCCCAGCGCCGGTCGATCTGGCTGTCCACCACGCTCATGTCCCCAGTCTGCAAGGCCGACCGCCTACTCCCAGCGGAACCAGCGGCTCGCCGCACCCGTGAGCAGCAGGATCCACAACGCCGGCACGCCCAGGTGCCCCCAGCCCGGCCAGTGCCCTACAGCCGCTCCGTTCAGCGCCTGCGCGGCCGCCCCGAAGGGCGTGTACCCCACGATCCGGGCCATCAGGTCCGGCATGGACTGCGTCGGCAGCCACACGCCCGCGCAGAACATCGACGGGAAGAACACGGCCGAACCGATCGCGCTCGCGATCTTCGTCGTACGGGACAGCGCCGACACCACCGATCCGAGAGCGAGGGCGGCCAGGACGGCCAGCAGCAGGGCGAGGGCGTATCCGAAGGGCTGTTTCGGCAGTCGTACGCCGAAGCCGAGCCGTCCGACCGCGAGGGCCAGCAGCGCGGAGGCGAGGGCGGCGCCGCCGTACACCACCATCTGCGCGGCCAGCAGGGCGCTCGGCCGGACCGGCGTGGTGGCCATCCGGCGCAGGATGCCGCGCTCGCGGTAGCCGGTGAGGGTCTGCGGCATCGACTGCAGACCGCCGACGATCATGCCGAGCAGCACGGCGACCGGGACGTAGACGTCGATGGTGCGCAGGCCGCCGAGGTCGGCCTGGTGGTCCCGGAAGGACGGGATGGAGCCGAGGATCACCAGCAGGAGGGTCGGGAAGAACAGGATCCAGAAGATGGCGCCGGGCTCCCGGCGGAAGAGGCGGACCTCGGTCCTCAGTACGGCGGTACTCATGCCGCTGCCTCCTTGGTGTCGGCGTCGTCGGTCTTCGTCAGGTCCAGGAACGCGTCGTCGAGCGTGGCGTCGCTGACGCGGAGTTGGTGGGCGGTGATGTGGTGGCGGGCGAGGAGGGTGATGACGGCGTTGACGGTCGCGTCGGTCCCGGAGAGCGTGATCCGGCCGTCCTTGTGCGCCACCGAGGACAGTTCGGGCAGGGCGTTCAGGTCACGTTCGTCCAGCGGCGCGGACGGGGTGAAGCTGATGACGGTGGCCCGGGCCGAGCGCCGGATCAGCCCCTCGGGGGTGTCCAGGGCGGCGATCCGGCCCTGGTCGATCACGGCGATCCGGTCGCACAGCCGCTGCGCCTCCTCCATGAAGTGGGTGACGAGCAGGACGGTCACCCCGCCCGCCCGGACGTCCTCGATCAGCTGCCAGGTGTCGCGGCGCGCTCGCGGGTCGAGGCCGGTGGTGAGCTCGTCGAGCACGACGACACGCGGGTTGCCGATGAGGGCGAGCGCGATGAACAGGCGCTGCTGCTGCCCGCCGGAGAGCTTGGCGAACCGGGTGCCGAGCTTGGCGGTGAGGCCGAGGCGCTCGGCGAGGGGCCGCCAGTCGGCGGGGTTCGGGTAGAGGGAGGTGTACAGCTCCAGTGCCTCGCGCACGGTCAGTTTGGGCTGGAGCTCGCTCTGCTGGAGCTGGGCGCCGAGGATCCCGGCGACCTCGTCGTGGTCGGCGACGGGATCCAGGCCGGCGACCCGGACCCGGCCCGCGTCGGGGACGCGCAGCCCCTCGACGCACTCGACGGTGGTGGTCTTGCCGGCGCCGTTCGGGCCGAGGATGCCGAAGATCTCACCCTCGTCGACGGCGAAGGAGACGCCGTCGACGACGTTCCGGGCGCCGTAGGACTTGCGCAGTTCGCTGACTTCGATGACGGACATGGCATCAGGGTCCCGGCAGGAGGGGCCGGCGGGCATCGGCCGACGCGCTCGAGGCGGCATCAGCCGATCGGTTGATACGGCGCTACGACCGGACGGCGGCCACAGGAGTCCGGGCGGTCGAACGCGCAGGTCGTAGGACCAACGGCCGAGTGAGGTCCGGCGAAAACTCGGTGGGCGATGTCAGTGGCGATCCGTACGCTCGCTCATGATGCCCACCACACCCGCCACCGCCCCTGACCCCGCCGGCCCTGCCGACCGGTCGGCCGTCGGCTCGCTGCTGCGCCTGTGGCCGTACGTCCGGCCGGCACGGACGTGGTTGTTCCTCGCCGCGCTCGTCGCGATCGTCGCCTCCTGCGTGGGGTTGGTGATCCCGCTCGTCCTGAAGTGGCTCGTGGACGGCCCGGTCGCGGGCCGTGACCCGGGGGGCGTGTGGCTCGGCGCGCTGTACCTGCTGCTGCTCGGTGTGGCCGAGGCGCTGCTGTTCGGGCTGCGGCGGTGGCTGGTGGCCCGCCCGCTCTCCCGTGTCGAGGCGGAGATGCGGGCGGGCCTCTACCGGCATCTCCAGCGGCTTCCGGTCGCCTTCCACGACCGCTGGCCCTCCGGGCAGTTGCTCTCCCGGGGCACGACCGACCTGATGCTGCTGCGCCAGTTCCTCGCCTTCCCGTTGACGTTCCTGCTGGTCAACGGGGTGACGATCCTGGTGGGCGTGGTCATCATGCTGCTCCAGGACTGGACGCTGGGGCTGGTGATGCTGGCACCCGCGGTGCCGCTGATCGCCCTGAGCGCGCTCTTCGAGAAGCGGTACGCGCACGCGGCCCGGCTGGCGCAGGACCAGGTGGGGGACCTGACGACGGTGGTCGAGGAGAGCGTGCTCGGCATCCGCATCATCAAGGGGTTCGGCCGGCACCGCAGTCAGGCCCGGGCGTTCCGCGAGCTGTCGGCCACCCTGCGCTCCACCGAACTGCGCAAGGCCCGCCTGCTGGCGACGATCTGGGCGGTCATCATGACCCTGCCCGAGGTGGCCATCGGGGGCACGCTGGTGGTGGGCGCGGTACAGGTCTCCGACGGGTCGCTGTCCGCGGGGACGCTGGTCGCCTTTCTCTCCACGGCACTCGCGCTGCGGTGGCCGGTGGAGTCGATCGGCTTCCTGCTGGCGATGAGCCAGGAGGCGGCCACGGCTACGGAGCGGTACTTCGAGGTGATGGACGCGGAGCCGGAAACGGCACCTCCTACCGCCGGGTTGCGCGACCTCCCCCGGCTCGGCCCCGGCTCCGGGCACCCGGACGGTCTGCGGTTCGACAACGTCCGCTTCCGCTACCCCGACGCCCCCAACGACTCCCCGCCCCTCCTCGACCGTATCGACCTGCACATCCGCCCCGGCGAGTCCATGGCCCTGGTCGGCGCGACCGGCAGCGGGAAGACGACGCTCACCGCGCTCGTCCCCCGCCTGCACGAGGTGACCGAGGGCAGGATCACCCTCGACGGCCGGGACATCACCGCCATGCCCCGCGAGGAACTGCGCACGCTGGTCGCCGTCGCCTTCGAGGACCCCACCCTGTTCTCCGCGAGCGTCGCCGACAACGTTCTCATGGGCGCTGACGGCACCGCGGGCACCGTCGAGCTGGACCGCGCCCTGTCCGTCGCGCAGGCCGGCTTCGTGCGCGCCCTCCCGCAGGGCACCGCCACCCAGGTCGGCGAGCAGGGTCTCAGCCTCTCCGGCGGCCAGCGGCAGCGTCTCGCGCTGGCCCGCGCGGTCGTCGGCCGCCCCCGTTTCCTGGTCCTGGACGACCCGCTGTCCGCCCTGGACGTGCACACGGAGGCGGCCGTGGAGGCGGCCCTGCGCCAGGTCCTCACCGGCACCACCGCCCTGATCGTGGCGCACCGCCCGTCCACGGTGCTGCTGGCCGACCGCGTCGCCCTGCTGTCGGACGGCCGGATCACCGCCGTGGGCACCCACCAGGAACTGCTGCGCACCAACGCCGAGTACGCCCGGCTGATGTCGGGCGCTCCGGGAGACGAGGAGGACGACGACCGATGACGGCCCCCACGGCCTCCGCCCCCACCACCGAGGACCAGGCGGACCCGCCACTGCCCCGGGACGAGGGCGATCCCTTCGACCGGGACGTCCTGCCCACTCCCCCGGGCGCCACCGCCGCCCTGCTCCGCTCACTGCTGGCGCCCATGAGGGCCCGGGTGGCCGGCACCACGCTCCTGCTGCTGCTCCAGCAGGCGGCGGTCCAGGCGGGCCCGCTGCTGGTGGCGTACGCCATCGACACCGCCGTACCGGCGCTGCGCGACCACGACCGCGGGCCGTTGATCGCGGTGGCCGTCGGCTATCTGCTGTGCGCGCTGGCCTCGGGCGCCCTGCAATGGGCGTTCATCGTGGCCGCGGCCCGGATCAACCAGGACGTGCTGCTGGATCTGCGCGGCCGGATCTTCCGCCATGCCCAGGCGCTCAGCGTCGACTTCCACGAGCGGTACACCTCGGGCCGGCTCATCTCCCGTTCCACCACGGACGTGGAGTCGCTGCGCGAACTGCTCAGCGAGGGCCTCCAGGAACTGGTCACGGTCGTCCTCTCCTTCGTCTCCATCTCGGCGATGCTGCTGTGGCTGGACGCGGGCCTCGGCGCGGTCGCGGTGGCGAGTTTCGTGCCGCTGTACCTGCTGGTGCGGCTCTACCGGAGGCGCGCGGGGCAGGTGTTCCGGGAGCGGTCCACGGCGATCGCGGCGGTGATCGTGAAGTTCGTGGAGACGATGAACGGCATCCGGCCGGTGCGCGCGTTCCGCCGCGAGGCGGCCAACGACGCCGACTTCCGCGTCCTCAACGGCCGCCACGAGCGTACGAACGGCGACGCCCTTCTGGAGATGGCCCGCTATGTCGTCGGCTCCCGGCTGGTGGCCAACACGGCGGTCGCGGCGATCGTGCTGTGGGGCGCCTGGCGGGTGACGGAGGGCTCGCTGGAGCTGGGCGTGCTGGCCGCGGCGGTGCTGTATCTGCGCCGGCTGTACGACCCGATCGACCGGCTCGGCATGTTCCTCAACTCCTACCAGGCGGCGGCGGCCTCGCTGGAGAAGATCGCGGGTCTGCTGGCCCAGACCCCGTCGGTGCCGGAGCCGTCGGCGCCGCGGCGGCTCCCGCCGCTCGCGTCCACCCTCCCCGGCCGCGCGGTGGTCTTCGACGGCGTCCGCTTCGGCTACCGCACCGGCGGCGAGGTGCTGCCCCGCTTCGACCTGACCGTTCCGGCCGGCCAGACCGTGGCGGTGGTCGGCTCGACCGGCGCGGGCAAGTCCACCCTGGCCAAGCTGCTGGCGCGGTTGTACGACCCGACGGACGGCCGGGTGCTGCTGGACGGGGTGGACCTGCGCGAGCTCGCCGTGCCCGAACTGCGGCGCGGGGTGGTCATGGTGACGCAGGAGGCGTTCCTGTTCTCCGGCACGGTCGCCGAGAACATCGCCATCGGCCGCCCGGAGGCGACCCGCGAGGAGATCGAGCAGGCCGCGAAGGCCATCGGCGCCCACGACTTCATCAGCACCCTGCCCGACGGCTACGACACGGACGTACGCAAGCGGGGCGGCCGTATCTCGGCCGGACAGCGGCAACTGGTCGCCTTCGCGCGGGCGTTGCTCGCCGACCCGTCGGTGCTGATCCTGGACGAGGCGACCAGTTCCCTGGACATCCCGGGGGAGCAGGCGGTGCAGCGCGCGATGGACACGGTCCTGCGGGGACGTACGGCCGTGGTGATCGCCCACCGTCTGTCCACCGTGGAGATCGCCGACCGGGTGCTGGTGATGGAGCACGGCCGCGTCGTGGAGGACGGCTCCCCGTCCGACCTGATCGCGGGCACCGGGCGCTTCGCGCGTCTGCACCGGGCCTGGCGCGACAGTCTGGCATGAGCGGAGGAGACCGGTCCGACCCGAGCGGACGAGACGGGTTGCGGCCTTGACGGACGAGACGGGGGCGACGTGATCGACGCGTACGAGGACCCGGGTACGCCCGACCGCCGGGGCGGCTGGCGGTATCTGTGGTGGCTGGTCAGGTGCCAGCCGGGGCGGTCGGCGGCCGGGGCGCTGCTGGCCAGCGTCTGGATGGTGCTGCTGGCGGCGACGCCGTATCTGATGTCGCGGGCGATCGACGACGGCCTCGCGCCGGGGAACACGGCGGCGCTGGCGGGCTGGACGGGCGCGCTGTTCGCGGTCGGGGCGTTCAACGCCTGGCTGAGCATCATGCGGCACCGGACGATGACCCGGGTGCGGATGGACGCCAACTTCCGCACGGTCAAGGTGGTCGTCGGCCATGTGGTCCGGCTGGGCGCCGCGCTGCCGCGCCGGATCGGCGCCGGGGAGGTCGTCACCATCGGCGTCGGCGACGTCCAGACCATCAGCCAGTGCCTGACCGTGGTCGGCCCCGGGGTCGGCGCGGTCGTCGTCTACGCGGTGGTGGCCGGGCTGCTGCTGTCGATCTCGGGACCGCTGGCGGCCGTGGTGCTGATGGGGGTGCCGCTGACCGCGGTGCTCGTCGGGCCGCTGATGCGGCGGCTCCAGGGCGCCGAGGGCGAGTACCGGGAGCGGCAGGGGGTGCTCACCGCGCGGATCGGCGACCTCGCGGGCGGGCTGCGCGTGCTCAACGGGCTCGGCGGCAAAGGGCTGTTCGCGGAGGCGTTCCGCCGGGACTCGCAGCGGCTGCGGGCGCAGGGCTACCGGGTGGGCGCGGTGGCCTCCTGGCTCCAGGCGCTCGGGGCGGGGCTGCCGACGCTGTTCCTGGCCGTGGTGACCTGGCCGGCGGCGCGGCTGGCCGCCGAGGGACGGATCACCATCGGCGAGCTGGTGTCGGTGTACGGCTATGTCGCGGTCCTGGTGACACCGGTGGCCTTCTTCGTCGAGACGGGCTACCAGCTCAGCCGCGGTGTGGTGGCCGCCCGCCGGGTCGTACGGCTGCTGCGGGTGGAGCCGGAGGAGGACACCAACACCCGGGACGCGCCCGCCGAACCGTCCGTGCTGCACGACCCGGACTCGGGCGTCCGGGTGCCACCGGGCCGGCTGACGGCGCTGGTGTGCGCCCGCCCCGCCGACGCGGCGGCGGTCGTCGACCGCCTGGGCCGGTACGAGCCGTCCGAGGCCACCTGGGGCGGGGTGCCGCTGGACGAGATCGGGCTGTCCGCGGTACGGGAGCGGATCCTGGTCGCGGACAACGAGGCCGACCTGTTCGCCGGTCTGCTGCGGGACCTGGTGTCCGGGCACCGGGAGCGCGACCCGGCGGAAGTGGCGCGGGCGTTCCGCACGGCCGTCGCCGAGGACATCGTGCGGGGGCTGCCCGACGGCCTCGACTCGCCCGTGACCGCGCAGGGCCGCAGCCTGTCCGGCGGCCAGCGGCAGCGGGTGCGGCTGGTGCGGGCGCTGCTGGCCGACCCGGAGGTGCTGCTGGCGGTGGAGCCGACGTCGGCGCTGGACGCGCACACCGAGGCGGCGGTCGCGGAGCGGCTGCGGCGGGCGCGCGCGGGGCGCACGACACTCGTCACGACCACCTCGCCGCTGGTGCTGGACCACGCCGACACCGTGCACTACCTGGTCGACGGCAAGGTGGCGGCCACCGGCGGCCACCGCGAACTCCTCGACGCCGAGCCGGGCTACCGCGCCCTGGTGGCGCGGGACACCGAAGAGGCCATGGCGCCGGACGCCGACAAGGCCCCGGGCACCGGCCCGCTCACCGCGAAGGGGGCCGCGCGATGACGGCGAAGACGGCAGGCACGGCGGGGACTGCAGGCACGGGGGCGACGGCAGGCACCGGCGGCCGGCTGCCGATCGCCGAACCGGCGGACGTACGGCGGGCCGCGGTGCGCCTGGTCCGGGCGGACGGGCGGGCCTTCACGGCGGTCCTCGTCCTGAACGCGCTGGCCGCGGGCACCGGGCTCGCCGGTCCCTGGCTGCTGGGCCGGATCGTCGACCACGTCCGGGCCGGGGGCGGGGTCGGTGCCGTCGACCGGATGGCGCCGGCCATCGTGGTGTGCGCGCTGGCCCAGTTGCTGCTGGCGCGCTGGGCCCGGTACGTGGGACACCGCTTCGGCGAGCGCACGCTGGCACGGGTGCGCGAGGAGTTCGTGGACCGGGCGCTGGCGCTGCCGGCGTCGGTGGTGGAGCGGGCCGGCACGGGCGACCTGACCACGCGCGGCACCGCGGACGTGGCCACCGTCGGCACCACCCTGCGGGACGTGGGACCGGAGTTGCTGGTCTGCGTGGCGCAGGCACTGTTCGTGCTGGTCGCGGTGTTCCTGCTCGACCCGCTGCTCGGGGCCGTCGGGGTGCTGGCGCTGACGCCGATCTGGGTGGCCCTGCGCTGGTATCTGCGCCGCGCCCGGGACGGCTATCTCGCCGAGGGCGCGGCCGGCTCCGAGGTCGCCGAGATCCTGGCGGCGACCGCCTCCGGAGCCCGTACCGTCGAGGCGTTCCGGCTGGCCGGCCGGCGGGTCGCGGCGAGCCGGGACGCCTTGGACACGGCCCGGCGCGCCCGCCTGTACACGCTGTTCCTGCGGACCGTGTTCTTCCCGGCGGTCGAGGTGTCGTACATCCTCCCCGTGGCCGGGGTGCTGCTGGTCGGCGGCGTGCTGCACGCGCGGGGCGCGGTGACGCTGGGCGCGGTGGTGGCCGCCGCCCTGTATCTGCGGCAGTTCACCGAGCCGCTGGACCAGATCCTGATGCACGTGGAGCAACTGCAGAGCAGCGGCGCCTCCTTCGCCCGTGTGGAGGGCCTGGCCCGGGCCCCGCGCTCGGCCCCGGCCGGCTCCCCCGCCCCGGCGGACGACCGCATCGACGTCACCGGGGTCCACTACTCCTACGACCACGGCGGCGAGGTGCTGCACGGGGTCGATCTGACGGTACGGCCCGGGGAACGGCTGGCCGTGGTGGGGCCGTCCGGGGCCGGGAAGACCACCCTGAGCCGGCTGCTCGCCGGCGTCGACGCGCCGGGCGCGGGCTCGGTGACGGTGGGCGGGGTGCCGGTGGCGGGTCTGGAGCCGGAGCGGCTGCGCCGCCAGGTCGTGCTCGTCACCCAGGAGCACCATGTGTTCCTGGGCACGGTCCGCGACAATCTGCGCATCGCCGAACCGGCGGCGACCGACGAGCGGTTGTGGGCGGCGCTGGCGGCGGTGGGCGCCGATGCCTGGGTCGCGGAGCTGCCGGACGGACTGGACACCGAGCTGGGGCCGGACGGCTGCCGCACGGACGGCTCGCGGGCCCAGCAACTGGCCCTGGCCCGGGTGGTCCTGGCCGACCCGCACACGCTGATCCTGGACGAGGCCACGGCCCTGCTCGACCCGGCGACCGCCCGGCACACCGAACGTGCCCTGGCGGCTGTGCTGGAGGGCCGTACGGTCATCGCCATCGCGCACCGTCTGCACACCGCCCATGACGCCGACCGTGTGGCGGTGATGGAGAACGGCCGGCTGACCGAACTCGGCACCCACGAGGAGCTGGTGGCGGCGGGCGGGGCGTACGCGGCGCTGTGGCGGGCCTGGCACGGGGACGGCGCCGCCGTAAGCTCGCAGGGTGATTGAGACCATCGCGTTCGACGTCGGCGAGACGATCACCCGGGACGACCGCTACTGGGCGGACTGGGCGGACTGGCTGAAGGTCCCGCGTCACACCCTGTCCGCGCTCGTCGGCGTCGTCGTCGCGCGGGGCGAGGACAACACCGAGGCCCTGCGGCTGGTGCGCCCGGGTCTCGACGTCGCGGCCGAGTACCGTGCGCGGGAGGTCGCGGGCCGCGGCGAGCAGCTCGGCGAGGGCGACCTCTACGGCGACGTGCGCCCGGTGCTCACGGAGTTGCGGGCGCGGGGGCTGCGTGTCGTCGTCGCCGGCAACCAGACGGCCCGGGTGGGTGAGCTGCTGCGCGCCCTGGACCTCCCGGCGGACGTCGTGGCCACCTCCGGGGAGTGGGGTGTCGCCAAGCCGCGGCGGGAGTTCTTCCGGCGCGTGGTGGAGGCGGGGCGGGCGGAGGCGGGCGCGACCCTGTACGTGGGTGACCACCCGGTGAACGACGTGTTCCCGGCGAAGGCGGCCGGGCTGCGCGTGGCGCACCTGCGGCGGGGGCCGTGGGGGCATCTGTGGGCGGACGACCCGGAGGTGGTGGCGGCGGCGGACTGGCGGATCGACCGTCTCACCGATCTCACGGCGCTCCTCGACGACCGGCGCCGGCACCGTGGCTGACCTGTGTCGGTACAGCGACGCGATCCCGTGGCGGGTTCGTATACCGAACATGAACATCCGGACAACGAACGATTTCCAGCCAAGTTCGTGACGCGCCCCTGACAAGAGCGGCCTTCTCCTGCCACTCTTCCCCTCGGCCGCTCACAGCCACCCCACAGCATCCCCCACGGTTCCACGGCGGTGACCCGGCCGGCGCTCCACACGCCGCACGCGCTGCGCAGTCCGTACCCGGCACCTCGCACCTGCACCTCGCACATCGCACACCTGGTTCCGCGTTCCACGCAGTTCTGCCCGGACGTCTCACCCCGCGTCCGGTTCTCCCCCTGGCCACGTGACCCGTGGCCACGCAGAAGGAGTCAGTGTTGAGTAGCAGCAGCTCTCGCAGACGCACCTCCCACACCACCCACCGGCGGGCCGCGGGCATCGCCCTGGCCGGTGTCGCCGCCCTGATCGCCACGGCCGTCCAGTCGGGCGCGGCCAGCGCCAGCCCGGCGCAGGCGCCGCACTCCGGGAAGATCGACCCGGCCCATGTCGCGGTCAGGCTCACACCCTCGCAGCGTGCCGAGCTGATCCGGGACGCCGACGGCGCCAAGACGCGCACGGCGAGGGACCTCGGGCTCGGCGCCCAGGAGAAGCTGGTCGTCAAGGACGTCGTCAAGGACGCCGACGGCACCCTGCACACCCGCTACGAGCGCACCTACGCCGGCCTGCCGGTCCTCGGCGGCGACCTGGTCGTGGACACCGCCAGATCGGGGAAGACCGAGCACGTGCTCAAGGCGACCGGCGCGGCTGTGAAGGTCGCGAGCCTCACACCCAAGGTGTCGAAGGCGACCGCCGAGAAGCAGGCCGTGCAGCGCGCCAGGGCCCTGGGCAGCAAGGCGTCGGCCGACCAGTCGTCCCGCACGGTGATCTGGGCGGCGAGCGGCAAGCCGGTGCTGGCCTACGAGACGGTCGTCGGGGGCCTCCAGGACGACGGCACCCCGAACCAGCTGCACGTGATCACCGACGCGAGCACGGGCAAGGAGCTGTTCCGCCACCAGGGCATCGAGACGGGCGTCGGCAACACCCAGTACAGCGGCCAGGTCCCGCTGACCACGACGCTGTCGGGTTCGACGTACACGCTGAACGACGGCTCGCGCGGGGGCCACAAGACGTACAACCTCAACCACGGCACGTCCGGCACCGGCACGCTGTTCAGCCAGTCCAGCGACACCTGGGGCAACGGCACCACGTCGAACGCCGCCACCGCGGCCGCCGACGCCCACTACGGTGCGGCGGTCACCTGGGACTTCTACAAGAACACCTTCGGCCGCAGCGGCATCCGCAACGACGGAAGGGCCGCGTACTCGCGCGTGCACTACGGCAACTCGTACGTGAACGCGTTCTGGGACGACAGCTGCTTCTGCATGACCTACGGCGACGGCTCGGGCAACGCCGACCCGCTGACCTCGCTGGACGTGGCCGGCCACGAGATGAGCCACGGCGTCACCTCCAACACCGCGGGCCTCAACTACAGCGGTGAGTCCGGCGGTCTGAACGAGGCCACCTCCGACATCTTCGGCACCGGCGTGGAGTTCTACGCGGGCAACAGCGCGGATGTCGGCGACTACCTCATCGGCGAGAAGATCGACATCAACGGGAACGGCACCCCGCTGCGCTACATGGACAAGCCCAGCAAGGACGGCGCCTCCGCCGACTACTGGTACTCGGGTGTCGGCAGCAAGGACGTGCACTACTCGTCCGGCATCGCCAACCACTTCTTCTACCTGCTGAGCGAGGGCAGCGGCGCCAAGGTCATCAACGGCGTCAGCTACAACTCGCCCACGTCGGACGGGCTTCCGGTCACCGGCATCGGCCGGGACAAGGCGCTGCAGATCTGGTACCGGGCGCTGACCACCAAGTTCACCTCCACCACCAACTACGCGGGCGCCCGCACCGGCACCCTGGCCGCGGCCGGTGAGCTGTACGGCACCTCCAGCGCCGAGTACAAGGCGGTGCAGGACGCCTGGGCGGCCGTCTCGGTCGGTTCGCGCTCCGGTGGCGGCGGGGGCGGCGGCACCACGTTCGAGAACAGCTCCAACGTGCAGATCCCGGACTACCCCGGATCGGCGGTCACCTCGTCCATCACGGTCTCCGGGCGCAGCGGCAACGCGCCCTCCAACCTCCAGGTCTCGGTCGACATCGTGCACACCTGGAGCGGTGACCTCCAGATCGATCTGGTCGCCCCGGACGGGTCGACGTACCGGCTGAAGAACAGCGGCTACGACCCGACGCCCGACGTGCACGCGACCTACACGGTCAACGCGTCCTCCGAAACGGCCAACGGCACCTGGAAGCTGCGCGTCCAGGACCTGGGCGCGCAGGACACGGGCTACATCGACGACTGGAAGCTGACCTTTCCCTAGGAGCTTCTGGTAGGCGGCAGAACCCCGAGGACAGGGCGCCGTTCCGGTGGCGGAGCACCCGGAACGGCGCCCGTTCACATCGCCGAAATGAACTCCCGGCGTCGATTTTCGGTCAACATCACTTCGGGGTCATGACATGTACGCGTCGCTGATGCCACTCTTCCTGCACCCGCCGCACGAGCACAGCAACCCGACCCTCTCTCCGGCCCGGCAACCCCACGCCCGCCGGACTCCCCCACAGAAGGAGCTTGTGTGACTCCCCGCTACGCGCGTCACAAGCGCACCGCTCTGGCCGTCGCCACCGCCGTCGCCGCCGGAGCCCTTCTCAGCACCGGTCTGACCACCAGTGCCTCCGCCCAGGCTCCCGCCGACTCCGCGGGCCACGCCACACTCGCCGCCGCCCCGACCGCGCTCTCCGCCGCGGCGCGCACCTCCCTCCTGAAGCAGGCCCGGTCCGGCGCGGCCGACACCGCCCGGGAGATAGGCCTCGGCGCCAAGGAGAAGCTGGTCGTCAAGGACGTGGTCAAGGACGCCGACGGCACGGTGCACACCCGCTACGAGCGCACCTACGCGGGCCTGCCGGTCCTCGGCGGCGACCTGATCGTCCACACCACCGGGTCGGGGAAGACCGCAGGCGTCACCAAGGCCACCAAGGCGGCCATCAAGGTGGCCTCCCTCACGCCGAAGGTCACCCCCGCCAAGGCGGAGAAGCAGGCGCTGAGCCTCGCCCAGGACGCCGGTTCGGCGAAGACCGCCGCCGACCAGGCCCCGCGCAAGGTCATCTGGGCGGGCGGCGGCACGCCGGTCCTCGCCTACGAGACCGTCGTCGGCGGCTTCCAGGACGACGGCACCCCGAACCAGCTGCACGTCATCACCGACGCCGCCACCGGCAAGAAGCTCTTCGAGTACCAGGGCATCGAGACCGGCACCGGCAAGACCCTGTACTCGGGCACGGTGACGCTCGGCACCTACCTGTCCGGGTCGACGTACCAGCTGTACGACACCTCGCGCGGCGGCCACAAGACGTACAACCTGGCCCGCAAGACGCGCGGCACCGGAACCCTTTTCACCGACACGGACGACGTGTGGGGCACCGGCACCGCCTCCAGCTCCTCCTCCGACCAGACGGCCGCCGCCGACGCCGCCTACGGCGCCCAGGAGACCTGGGACTTCTACAAGAACACCTTCGGCCGCAGCGGCATCCGCAACGACGGCAAGGCCGCGTACTCGCGCGTCCACTACGGCCGCAGCTACGTCAACGCGTTCTGGGACGACAGCTGCTTCTGCATGACCTACGGCGACGGCTCCGGCGACACCCACCCCCTGACCTCGCTGGACGTGGCCGGACACGAGATGAGCCACGGCGTCACCTCCAACACCGCGGGCCTCAACTACAGCGGTGAGTCCGGCGGTCTGAACGAGGCCACCTCCGACATCCTCGGCACCGGCGTGGAGTTCTACGCGGGCAACCCCTCCGACCCGGGTGACTACCTGATCGGCGAGAAGATCGACATCAACGGGAACGGCACCCCGCTGCGCTACATGGACAAGCCCAGCAAGGACGGCGCCTCCGCCGACTACTGGTCCTCCGGCGTGGGCAGCAAGGACGTGCACTACTCGTCCGGTGTCGCGAACCACTTCTTCTACCTGCTGAGCGAGGGCAGCGGCGCCAAGACCATCAACGGCGTCAGCTACAACTCGCCGACGTACAACGGCTCCACGGTCACCGGCATCGGCCGGGACAAGGCGCTGCAGATCTGGTACAAGGCGCTGACCACGTACATGACGTCCACGACGAACTACAAGGCCGCCCGCACGGCGACCCTGAGCGCGGCGTCGGCCCTGTACGGCTCCGGCAGCACCGAGTACAACGCGGTCGCCGCTGCCTGGTCCGCGGTCAACGTCAACTGAACAGGGGGCAGCTGACGTGGGGCGGCACCCGGGGGACGACTCCCCCCGGGTGCCGCCCCACGCGGGCGCTTAGGGGTCCTTGCGCTATGAGCGTCCGATCAGGTCGCGTGGTCTGGTGCTGGGGGTACCTCCCACGCCGTTCAGGCAGTGGGAGAGCATCGCAAGGCGCCGGAGCGCCCTGGTAGCGGAGCTACCTGGGCGTTTCGGCAACGCGGCGAGGTGCGGTGCCAGGCCGCGCGACCCGGGCGGGCATAGTGCAAGGACCCCTGAAAGACACCCCCTAGGCTTGGGTCCCATGTCTTCGGAGGACTTCACCTACGAGGAGGTCGGCGCGACCCGCGAGCGGGGCCACTGCCCGCCCGGCTTCCACCCCCTGCACGTGCGCACCCGCATCGGCGAGGGCGAGGAGGTGTTCCGGCGCGCCGCCGAGGCCGTGCTGACCTGGGAGCTGCACCGCGCCGTCGGCGTGGGCGTCGACGCGACCGCCGACCGCGCCGTCCCCGGAGCCGACGTCACGCTCACCCTGGCCGGCATGATCAAGGCCCCCTGCCGGATCGTGTGGACGCTGGACGAACCCCGCCGCGCCGGCTGGGCCTACGGCACCCTGCCCGGCCACCCGGAGACCGGCGAGGAGTCCTTCGTCGTCGACCGCACCGGCGACGGCACGGTCTGGCTGACGATCACCGCCTTCAGCCGCCCCACCAAGTGGTACGCCCGCGCCGCCGGCCCCGCCGCCCGCGGCTTCCAGCACGCCTACGCCCGCCGCTGCGGCACCGTCCTGCGCAGACTCTGCGCCGGACTCGAAGAGATCTGACCGATCCGGGGGCCGAGGTGCCTGGCGGGGCCCGGAACAGGGGCGGTCCGGCCGGCCCGTGTGGCAAGGCAGGCCCGCCCAGGCCATGGGCAAGGCAGGCCCGTCCGGCCCGACGGGCAACCCATCCGGCCTGCCCCGGGGTGAAAGAACCTGGCCTCTCTCCCGGGGCGACAAGACCCACCGGCCCCCAGGCGCGAAAGCCCGGCCGGTCCCGAGCCGAGGAGACCCGACTCGCCTCGGGACCGGAGAGACCCGGCCCGGTCCCGGGACCCAGGGGCCTGGCGAATCCGGGCCCCGGGACCCGGCACGTCCGAGCCTGGGAGGTACCGGCCGGGCGGGCGCCGCGGTCAGCGCAGGAGTGGTCAGCGCAGGAGTACTCCTGCTGCCTCCCCCGTGTCCTCGGGGGGCACCGTCATCAGGCCCAGTTCCGTGCTGGAGGCGAGGAGGCGGTGGGTGGGCAGGATGCGCACCGTGTAGCCGTAGGGGCCGGTGCGGTCCAGCGAGAGGGGGCCCTCGTAGACCCAGCGGCCGTCGGCGTCGGGGGCGCCGTTCGGCTTCAGCGGGACCGTGGTGGCGTCCGTGATGCGGTCCTCCTCGTCGACCCGGCCGGAGACGGCCTGGACCTCGACGTCGTCCGGGCCGAGGCTGCCCAGACCGACCCGCACCCGAAGGCCCAGGGTGGAGCCCAACTCGGCGGAGGCCGCGGACGAGGGTGCCTCCGCGCGTTCGGCGACCGGGGAGGAGGTCTCCACGTGGTCGACCGTCACCTCGGGCCAGGCCGCGCGCACCCGCGCCTTCCAGGCCGCCAGTTCCCGCGCCGCCTCCGGGTCCAGGGCGCGGTGGGCACGGGCGGCGGGCGCGTACAGGCGGTCGACGTACTCGCGGACCATGCGCCCCGCCAGCACCTTCGGACCCAGCAGGGTCAGGGTGCGGCGGACCATCTCGATCCAGCGGTCGGGCAGCCCGCCCCGGCCCCGCTCGTAGAAACGGGGCGCCACCCGCTGCTCCAGCAGGTCGTACAGCGCGGCGGCCTCGAGGTCGTCGCGGTGCTCGGTGTCGTAGCCGATGCCGTCCGCGGTCGGGATGGCCCAGCCGAAGTCGGGCTGGTACCACTCGTCCCACCAGCCGTCCAGCACGGAGAGGTTGAGGCAGCCGTTGAGCGCCGCCTTCATCCCGGAGGTGCCGCTCGCCTCCAGCGGGCGCAGCGGGTTGTTCAGCCACACGTCGCAGCCGTGGTACAGCTTCTGCGCCATCGCCATGCCGTAGTCGGGCAGGAAGACGATCCGGTGCCGCACCCGCGGGTCGTCGGCGAAGCGGACCAGTTCCTGGATGAGGCGCTTGCCGCCGTCGTCCGCGGGGTGCGCCTTGCCCGCGACCACGATCTGGATCGGCCGCTCGGGATGCAGCAGCAGGTCCATCAGCCGGTCGCGGTCGCGCAGCATCAGCGTCAGGCGCTTGTAGGAGGGCACCCGGCGCGCGAAGCCGATCGTCAGGACGTCCGGGTCCAGCACGCCGTCGATCCAGCCCAGCTCGGCCGTCCCCGCGCCGCGCTGCCGCCAGGCCGCCCACAGCCGCTTGCGCACCTCCACGACCAACTGCTCCCGCAGTTCGCGGCGGAGTTCCCAGATGTCCTCGTCGGGGATGTCGGCGACCGCGTCCCAGCGGTCGGAGCCGCCCACGGACAGCGCGTCCTCGGTGCGCTGCGCGCCGATCTGCCGGGCGCCCAGCCGGAACACCTCCGGCGCCACCCAGGTCGGGGCGTGCACGCCGTTGGTCACCGAGGTGATCGGCACCTCGTCGGGGTCGAATCCCGGCCACAGCCCCGAGAACATCCCCCGGCTGACGCTCCCGTGCAGCAGAGACACGCCGTTGGCCCGCTGGGCGAGCCTGAGCCCCATCACCGCCATGTTGAACAGGTTCGGCTCGCCGCCCGGGTAGGTCTCCATGCCCAGCCGGAGGATACGCTCCACATCGATGCCGGGCAGCTCGGCGTCGGGCCCGAAGTGGCGGGCGAGCAGCTCGCGGTCGAAGCGGTCGATGCCGGCCGGGACGGGCGTGTGGGTGGTGAAGACCGTGCCCGCGCGCACCGCCTCCAGGGCCGCGTCGAAGTCCAGCCCCGCGTCGGACAG
The DNA here is from genome assembly GCF_032658145.1 of Streptomyces sp. MK7. Taxonomy (NCBI): domain Bacteria; kingdom Bacillati; phylum Actinomycetota; class Actinomycetes; order Kitasatosporales; family Streptomycetaceae; genus Streptomyces; species Streptomyces sp. MK7. The sequence continues at coordinate 1,846 of NZ_JAVACL010000009.1, read as the reverse complement.
CTCGGCGATCCGTTCCAGGCCGAGGAACCCGGCGTGGCCCTCGTTGGTGTGGAACACCTCCGGCTCGGGATGCCCGGTGAGCCGGCAGTACGTCCGGACCGCGCGCACTCCTCCTATGCCGAGCAGCATCTCCTGCAGCAGCCGGTGCTCGCTGCCGCCGCCGTAGAGCCGGTCGGTCACCCCGCGCTCGCCGAGGTCGTTCTCCTCGACGTCGGAGTCCAGCATCAGCAGCGGGATCCGGCCGACCTGGGCCACCCAGATCCGGGCGTGCAGGGACCTGCCGCGGGGCAGGGCGAGCGAGACCCGGGCGGGGCTGCCGTCGGCATCCCTCAGCTGGGTGACGGGCAGCTCGTTGGGGTCGAGGACCGGGTAGTGCTCCTGCTGCCAGCCGTCCCGGGACAGCGTCTGCCGGAAGTAGCCGTGCCGGTAGAGCAGGCCCACTCCGATCAGCGGGACGCCGAGGTCGCTGGCCGCCTTGAGATGGTCGCCGGCGAGGATGCCGAGGCCGCCGGAGTACTGCGGCAGGGCGGCCGTGATGCCGAACTCCGGCGAGAAGTAGGCGACGGCGGCCGGCAGGCCGTCGGAGCGGCCCTGGTACCAGCGGTCGCCGGTCACATAGTCGTGCAGGTCGTCCGCGGCGGCGGTCAGCCGGCGCAGGAAGCGGCGGTCACCGGCCAGCTCGGCCAGCCGCGCCGGACGCACGCTGCCGAGGAGCCGTACCGGGTCGCCGCCCGAGGAGGCCCAGCGCTCGGGGTCGACGGACTGGAAGAGGTCGCGCGTCTCGGCGTGCCAGGACCAGCGCAGATTGCGGGCCAGCTCGCTGAGGGGTTGCAGGGGCTCGGGAAGAACGGGACGGACGGTGAACCGACGGATCGCCTTCACTCTTTCCACCTCGGCGCGTTCGCTGATGGACGCACGGCACGGTGCGCTTCGCTGGAAGGACGCACGGCACTGTGCGCCCCGTCACACAAAACCGTACCGGTGCCGGTGCGGGTGCCGCTGGGGCCGCGCCTGACGAGCGGGCCAAGACGAGGCCAACTTTGTGTGTGGACATACGCGTGAGTAGTTAACAAAGTGCCGGATTGCTCACCCGAATAGGGTGGGAAGGCTCCTCCGGTACAACCGACAGTAGACCCGCAGGACCCACCTCCCCACACATATCCGCCCTACACCCTCGTTGACGCGGACAGGAGCGGTCATGCCCGCCACGCACCACTCGGCACCACCCCCGACCACCAGCACGAGCAGCGCACACCCCCGCAGCGCCGACACCGTGGCCCCGACCCCCGAGCGGGCCCGGACCTCGGCGGCGGACGCGAGCGCGTCGCCGGATCCGGCCGCGACGCCGGAGCGGGACCCCGTCGGCCACGCCACCGCCGTCGGCCGGATCCCCGTGCTCGACGTCCGGCCGGTCGTCCAGCACGGCCGCAGGCCCGCCAAGGCGGTGACCGGCGAGTCGTTCCAGGTCACCGCCACCGTGTTCCGCGAGGGCCACGACGCCGTGGCCGCGAACGTCGTCCTGCGCGATCCACAGGGCCGCCCGGGTCCCTGGACACCGATGCACGAGCTGGCGCCCGGCACCGACCGGTGGGGCGCCACCGTGACCCCGGGCGAGCCCGGCCACTGGACGTACACGGTCGAGGCCTGGTCGGATCCGGTCGCCACCTGGCGCCACCACGCCCGGATCAAGATTCCGGCGGGCCAGGACACCGAGCTGGTCCTGGAGGAGGGCGCCCGGCTGTACGAGCGGGCGGCGGCCGGGGTCGCCGAGGAGAGCGGCGAACGGGAGATCGTCCTGGCCGCCGTGCTCGCCCTGCGGGACGGGAGCCGGCCGGCCGCGTCCCGG